>JANPDQ010000234.1:0-17974 GCA_031431575.1 Polaromonas sp. | reverse complement strand
GGCGCTCGCTGATCAAGTCTTGGTGCGGTGAAAACGTGTCGTACGGCAGCGTTTCCCAGTCGGGGAACAGTGCGCAGCGTAAATCGGGCGCAAAAAAGGCCAGCTCTTGCATCAGCCGCTGGGCAGTGGTGGCGTCTGAGGAGATGATGGCAGTGAGGTTGCCCGAGGCTTTTTCACGCGCGCCCAGTTGGGCTAGCAGCAATGCGTCTGCAGATCCGACGGGTTGGGGCAGGGTATAGCGTTTGCCGGGGTTGAGTTTGGGTAAATTCATGGGTCGCTGTTTTAAAGTAGCCGTGCAAACCAAAGCACCCCAAACTAAAAAGAGTGGGGTGCCAGGCGATATTTGTTTTGCGCAAAGCTTACATTTTAGAATTTATGATGACCGCATGAAGACTGCCGAAAAAATCCCCTCGCCAGAGCGCTGTGCACCCCGATTTTTTGCGTTGATTCCCTGCGCTGGCAACGGTAGCCGCGCTGGCGTTGCCAGCCCCAAGCAATATCGGCAACTGGCAGGCAAGGCCTTGGTTTGGCACACGATTCAGGCCTTCAGGCAAGTAGCTGCTGTCTCCGGTATTTGGGTCATTGCATCTCCGGGCGATGAAAGCTTCAAGCAGGCCTGCCCTGACTTCAACCAGCCCTGCGACACGCTGGTGGCGGTGGGCGGTGCAACCCGGGCGGTCAGTGTACGCAACGGCCTGCAAGCATTGCTTGCGCATACGGCCGAGCCAGATGACTGGGTGCTGGTGCATGACGCTGCGCGCTGCTTGATCACGCCTGTACAAATTACCGCTTTGATTGATGTCTGCAAACATGACGCAGTGGGCGGCTTGCTGGCCCTGCCTTTGCCCGACACACTGAAAAGCGGCGCAGACGGCCGCGTCGCCTCCACCATCGCCAGAGCCGACAAGTGGCTGGCGCAAACGCCGCAAATGTTTCGTGTTGGCGCGCTTTTGAAGGCACTTCAGGCGGTCGGCGATGCCGTAACGGACGAATCCAGCGCCATGGAGGCGCTGGGCATCAAGCCATTGCTGGTGCCCGGTAGCGCGCAAAATTTCAAAGTCACTTACCCCGAAGACTTTGCATTGGCTCAGGCTATTTTGCAAAGCAGAATGAAAGCCACCACATGAGCACTGACTTGCCAAACATACGGATTGGCGAAGGCTGGGACACCCACGCACTGGTGCCTGGCCGCAAGCTGGTCATTGGCGGGGTTGACGTGCCGCACACCACGGGTTTGCTAGGCCATTCAGATGCTGATGTTTTGCTGCACGCCATCATTGATGCGCTACTGGGCGCGGCGGGCCTTGGCGATATTGGCTCGCATTTTTCAGATAGTGATGAAAAATTCAAGGGTGTCGATTCAATGGCGCTGCTGGTGCAGACTGCTCGGCTTGTCCGCGCGCAAGGCTTCAATATTGGCAACATTGACAGCACAGTCGTTGCCCAAGCCCCGAAGCTGGCCAGTCATATTCCAGCGATGCGCCAGCGAATTGCGGATGCGTTGAATTTGGATATTGGCCGCGTCAACGTCAAGGCAAAAACTGCTGAAAAACTCGGGCCGGTGGGGCAGGGCCTGGCGATTGAAGCGCGGGCTGTGGTGCTGATATTTACCGCAATTGATATTGCTGCTGCGGCCGCTGTGAAGTTGTAGAGCTGTAGTTGCTACTAATATAGAAGCAGCTTGCGCCTATATTTATTGGGCTATAGGCTTATTTGTCCTTAAATTTTGCAGCTTGGAGCTAAACCAGCTTCAGCTTCGCCGCAATTTGATGTGTGCCGCCAGGCCGCCAGAAGACGTGTTGGCCAGTTTGAAAACACCGCCCATGCGGGTAATTGTTTTTTCAACAATTGCCAAGCCGAGTCCGGCGCCAGTCGCGGCGGTGCGGGCTGCGTCACCCCTGAAAAATGGCCGGGTCAGCTTGGGCAGGGTTTCTGCCGAAACGCCCAAGCCATGGTCGCGGATTTTGATCAATGCCCATTGGTCGCGGGTCTTGGCGGACACCTCAATCAACGCTATACCGGTGTCAACTGATTTGCCGTAGCGCCGGGCGTTTTCAATCAGGTTGGAGACCACCCGAAGCAATTCAGTCTCGTCTGCCAACACGTCCAGCTTGTCTGGAATATCGATCGTGATGCGCATGTCATCTGCTTCGCCCACTGCGTACACAGCGGCATCAACGACGGCGTTAAGTGACACAGGTGCAAGCGACGCTGGCTCTGGCCGGGCGTAGTCTAAAAACTTGTCGATGATGGCGTCCAGCTGCGTAATGTCGGCGGCCATGTGGGCGCGTGCCTCCAAATCGCTAACGCTGAGCTCGGTTTCCAGGCGCAAGCGAGCTAACGGGGTGCGCAAGTCATGGGAAATGCCCGCCAGCATGATGACCCGGTCTTGCTCAATTTTTGACAGCTGTTCGGCCATGCGGTTAAAGCCGATGTTGACCTCGCGAATTTCGCTGGTGGCGGCGGTCTCGTCCAGCAGGCTGGCGTCAAAATCACCGTCGCGCATGCGGCTGGCGGCGAATGACAGCTGCTTGAGTGGCCGGTTAATCAGCCGCGCAAACAGCGCGGCACCGGCCAAAGAAAGGGCCGCTGCGGTCAGCAGCCAGCTGATCCAGGTAGTACCGCGCGATGGGCCAATACGGGACTCATCGGTTTGCAGCCAGTAGGCATCTCGGTCAATCGAAAAGCCGACCCACAGGCCGTCTTGGCCATTGACCTTGCTGGCCACGATGGTGCCCGCGCCCAACCGCGCTTTGAGCTCTTCGCTGATGCGCCTGCGCAGGGCGTCACTTTCGCCGAGTTCATACTGGTCCTTGGGTTCGCGAATCGTGATGCGAACGCGCTCTTCATCAGCCAGGGTCTTGATCAGCGTAACGCGTGCAATTGAGTCAGAAAAACGCAGCGCCACACGGCTTAAGTTCACCAGCGATGCAAGCTGCTGTGCGCTTTCAATGGCGCGCGGCTCGGATTCCAGCGCGCGGTAGGTTTGCAGCCAGGCAACGATGGAGCCAAACAGCAGCAGCGCCAGGAAGAAAAACGTCCGCCAGAACAGACTCAGGCCGCGCCGTGGCCGCATTTCCAGCGGTGCAGGGGCGGTCTCCAGTGATCCCGGCTGGGTCGCTGCCAAGCGCGAAGTCGCTGAGTTCATTCGATGCCCTGGCTTGTAGATATTAACGCGGCGTTATTTCTTAGTTGGTGCCGTCCGGTACAAACACATAACCTACGCCCCATACGGTTTGTATATAGCGCGGCGCAGCAGCATCGGCTTCGACCAGCTTGCGCAGGCGCGATACCTGCACGTCCAGGCTGCGGTCAAACGGCTCAAACTCCCGACCACGCGCCAGTTGCGCCAGCTTTTCACGCGACAGCGGCTGGCGCGGGTGGCGCACCAGCGTTTTCAACATGGCGAATTCACCAGTGGTCAGCGGCAGCTCTTCGCCATTTTTGTGCAGGCTGCGCAGGCCCATGTCGAACGAGAACGGCCCAAAAGTGATGACTTCCTGATCCATTGACGGTGCGCCGGGTACCTCCGTAGCTGGGCGTCGGCGCAGCACCGCGTGCACCCGAGCCAGCAGTTCGCGCGGGTTAAACGGTTTGGACAGGTAGTCGTCAGCACCAACTTCCAGGCCAACGATGCGGTCAACGTCTTCGCCTTTGGCGGTCAGCATGATGATCGGCGTGCGGTCATTTGCTGCGCGCAAGCGGCGGCAAATGGACAGGCCGTCTTCGCCGGGCATCATCAAATCAAGCACGATAAGGTCAACTGCGTCGCGAAGCATGATGCGATTAAGTGCTTTGCTGTCTTCGGCCAGAATGACTTCAAAACCTTCTTGCGCCAAATATCGGCGAAGCAGGTCGCGAATGCGGGCGTCGTCGTCAACAATCAGGATTTTGTCGGCGCGAGGGGTGGTTGCAACTTGAGTCATAAGGCCTTCCGTAATATGTAACAAGGCCATTTTGGCGGCAGAACAGCAGCTTTGACGGCATTTTAGTGTGAGATTGACACACTGTTACAAAAGTTGCCTGTAACAGCGTTACTTCTAAGGGGTTTTTGCCTTGCTACTTGTTTGTTGCGTAGGACGATTCCCTCAAGTTGCGCCAAAGTGTTCAAACCCGCTAAAACTCTGTGTTCAGTATTGATAATTGGCGCGTTAAACACTCTTTATCGAAGGTTTGTATGAAGTACCACGAAAACGCTATTAAAATCATAGCTGCTTGCGCCTTGATTACTTGCGCCAGTACCACATTTGGTCAAAATTCTATGCCCAGAGAGGGCCGGGAGGACGCTCGAAACGTCGCGCAGCTGGCGGCCAGCGGCAGCGTGGAGGTCCAGCAGGATTTGCTGTCGATTACCATGAGCACCACTGCTGGAGGCACCGACGCCAACGCGGTGCAAACCCAACTCAAGCAGGCGCTTGATGCAGCGCTTGCCGTTGCCCGGCCTGCGGTTTTACCTGGCCTGCTCGACTTGCGTACCGGTAACTTCAGCTTGTACCCGCGCTACGACAAGAACGGCAAAATCAACGGCTGGCAGGGCTCCACTGAGCTGGTTTTGGAAGGCCGTGATTTCCCGCGCTTAACTGGTACTGCCGGGAAAATTCAAAGCCTCACGATGGGCAACGTAAGCTTTGCATTGAGCAAAGAGCAACGCGCCAAAGTCGAGGCTGAGGCCCAAACCATCGCCATAGAGCGTTTTAAAGCCAAGGCGCTTGAAGTAGCAAAAGGTTTTGGATTTAGTGGCTATACGCTCCGCGAAGTCAGCATCAACGCCAACGACCAAGGCTTTCAGCCGCGCCCACGCATGGTGACTATGCAGGCCAAGTCGACTGAGTCAGACTCGCCTGTGTCGGTCGAAGCGGGCAAAAGCACGGTGCAGGTGAATGTCAGTGGGTCGGTGCAGATGAAGTAGAGCTGCAGCGGCGAGGGTTCATCAAAAAAAGCCTGGCTAAACAATCAACGGTGCATTGCTGCACAGTTGATTCGTGGCTGGCAAAAACGACGCCTGGAGCCTGTAACGGCTCCGGGTCGCCCCACGATGAAGAACCTCAAATAAAACTTGTAGCGCTGGGAGCTTGGGCTTATTTGGTCAAAATCAGTTTGCCCAGCCTTGTGGCCTGCAGCTTGTAGGTCGAGCCGTTATGGTTAATTTCCACGGTTTTTTGACCCCGCAATATTTCGTTGCTGCTGACGCCGACTTGCGATGCGGCTGGTTTGCTGGGCAGGCTAAGCGTGCGGGAAATTGACGAGAGAGATGAAAGCGGCATGGTGGAGTTCATAGTCATTCACCGGTTAGTTGATCGAGACCGTAATGATAATGATTCGCAATTAAAAGTCAAGCAGTTTTTGGAATTTTTCTGAAGTTTCTTGAAAAAGTCAGTAAATTCAAAAGTCAGTTTTTTGGCTCAGTGATAAAGCCAATTTTGCGCAAACCCGCTTGCTGCGCTGCCGCCATTGCCTCGGCCACGCGCTCGTAGCGCACAGCCTTGTCGCCGCGTATGTGCAGCTCGGGCTGCGGGTTTTGTGCGGCGGCCGCTTTGAGTTGCGGGGCCAAGGCAGCATCGGTAATTTGCGCGTCATTGATGAAGTACGCGCCTTGCGCATCTACGGACAAGCGAATCGTCTCAGGCTTGGTCTGCTGCACCTCATTGGTGGCACGGGGCAGGTCAATATTGACCGAGTGCTTCATTACTGGAATCGTGATGATAAAAATAATCAACAACACCAGCATGATGTCCACCATCGGCGTCATGTTGATTTCGTTCATCACGTCGTCGTCATCGCCAACATTGAGGTCTTGGGTTCCGAAGGCCATACGTTTTTCTCCTTAACTTGGCTGTCTCAAGCCTTTTTCATCGGCACCACATTGGCCGAACCACCCGAATTCACCCGCGCACCCGTCACAAAATACGCATGCAAATCATGCGCAAAGCGGCTGAGTTTTTGCAGCACGCCTTTGTTGCCGCGCACCAGCGCGTTGTAGCCCAGCACTGCCGGAATCGCCACCGCCAGGCCCAGCGCCGTCATGATGAGCGACTCGCCAATCGGCCCGGCCACCTTGTCAATGGTTGCCTGGCCGGCAGCGCCAATGGCCAGCAGCGCGTGGTAAATGCCCCAAACCGTTCCAAACAAGCCAACAAACGGTGCGGTAGAACCCACCGAAGCCAAAATGGCCAGGCCCGACTGCAATTTGCCCGTGAACTCGTCCATGCAGTTGCGCAGCGTGCGCGTTACCCAGTCACTCACGTCCAGCGAGTCATGCAAATGCGCTTTGGTGTTGCGGTGGTGCAGCGTGGCTTCACGGCCCTCCAGCGCCAGTTGCCGAAATGGATTTGATGGGTCAGCGCCTAACTTGGTCAGGCCCGCAGAGAAGTCTTCGCTGTGCCAAAAGTCCTCAGCGTTTTTGGCGATACGTTTGTACTTGATGACGTCCAGCGTCTTGATGATGATGACCATCCACGATGCCAGCGACATCACCAGCAGCAGCACTGCGACAGATTTAGTGACGATGTCACCCTGGGCCCAAACGTTGGCCAAGCCAAACTGTGAATTCATAAAAAATACTCCTGAAAAATTATTCAAGCACCCAACGGATGGGCACGGTGATCCACATGGGCTCTGCCACGCCGCCGCGCTTACCAGCAACGTAGCGCCACTTCATGACGGTGGCTGCCGCTGCACTGTCTAGCCGCGCAAAACCACTCGATTTGCTAATTTCTGCGCGCTGCGGCTCACCATCGATCCCTATAAAAACGCGCATCACGGTTGTGCCCTGTTCGTTCAATCGGCGACTGATCGCTGGGTAGGCAGGCTTTGGGTTTTGCAGGTAATCGGCATCGCTTAACGGCAGCTGAACTGTAGGCGGGGCAGGTGGCGCTGCCGCTGCAACCGGGGCAGCGGCTACGGGTGCGGTAATTGGCGCGGGTGCTGGCTGAGGAGTGGTTACTCCCGTGGGTGCGTTTGGCGCGGGTGTGGGGTCAACAATAGCTTTGGGCATTGGCGCTGCAACAGACGGCGCTTTGGTAATGGCTTTTTTCACCGGCGTTGGCGGTGCGGGTGGCGGGGGCGCTGCCTCTTTGGGCTTGGGTGGCTCAATGAACTCAGACAGCACCGTAGCAGGCACCACCAACTCAACGGCGCGGGCAAGTAGGCCGCTGTACAGCGCCCAAAGGAGTCCAACGTGCAACAGCACGACAGACAGGGCAATCGCAAGATTTCGACTGATTGCTGGCACGTTTGCGCTGGAATAGTTATCAACAAGCAGGGGTGAGGACAAAGCTTCGCTCATTATCTGATGACGTGTGATTGCTGGTAGTTGAAACATACGGGTCACTGTAGAACAAGCAACCAAAGCGAAAGCCAGTTTCGCTGGGCGTTGCGCTACTTGCGCAGTACCCAGTACGCACTGCCCACTACAACCAGCAGGCTAAAAGGCATTGCAATTAAATAGAAGGTGAAATCTGCCATGTGCTGCCGCCCGGAAGGTGATCGGCTAGCTGAATGTTGGCTTTGGGGCAGGCAGTGCTGCATTGGGCAACAACATCGCGGGCACAACCTTCGCACTTGCCGCACTGGGTGGCTACACCCAGTTCAAATTGAATCTCGTCAAAGCCCATGCCGGCATGGGCGTGCCGGGCAATTTGACTGTCTGAAATTCTTCGGCAAATGCAAACAATCATGTGGTGGCTTGCTGGTTGGTTAAATTACGCCCCAAGTATAAATGCGAATCGCTCGTATTTGCAATAACCTTTGAAAAAAGTTTTGCAATTAGTTCACTACTTTTGTACTGCCCCGAAAAAATTCGTATTGCGGGGTAAAAAATTCAACACAATCAACAGTTTTAAATTGAATGCGTATGGTTCTCGTTTAGAATTGCGATGCGATACCAAAAAACCTGTAGCTCGGGTGTTGCAAGCCAATCGTCAAGCAAGCCGGGTATTTCGCATCGAAGCCGTAGCCAGCTATTTTCAAATCAATATCTGGAGGGGTAGAGACATGCCGTGCTCGTTGAAAAAAAGTCTTGTGTGCAATGAGGTTGTAAAAGCCATTCGGTCCGATGAATTTCGTCGGTTCTTGGCTCGGCAGTCGGCAACATCAAAACTTCTGCCGCTAGGCGCGTTCATGTTGGCCGGCGCGTCTTCGTTTGCTGTCGCGCAGCAGGTGGCACCAGAGCCAACAAAGAATTTACCTACTGTAGAAGTCAAGGCCGATGCTGACAAACCCGATGGTGTGCGTGCGACAACAACCCGCGTTGGCAAAACTGTGCAAGACCCGCAAGATATTCCCCAAGCTATCACCACCGTAACTGGCGCATTGATGGAGCAGCAAAACGTGGGCTCTTTGAAAGAGGCTCTCAGAAACGTGTCTGGACTGTCTTTTAATGCCGCTGAAGGTGGGCGTTCTGGCGACAACATGAATCTCAGGGGTTTTTATACCTTTGGTGATTTGTACCTCGACGGTATTCGCGACACGGCGCAGTACAACCGTGAAACTTTCAACCTTGAGCAAATCGACGTTCTGCGCGGTGCGGGAGCCATGTTGTTTGGGCGTGGGCAAGCTGGCGGCGTGATCAACCAGGTCAGCAAAACGCCGTTGCGCTCAGACCAATATAAATTCACGGTCGGCAAAGGCAACCAGGGCTTTCAAGAAGCCACGGCAGACATCAACAAAACCTTTAACGACAGCACCGCAGTCCGCGTGAACGTGATGCGGCGCGATGAGGGCAGCTGGCGCGCCAACCCGACAACAGGTACCGAGCCGGAAATTCACCGCAAAGGCGTTGCAATTAGCTTGGGGCTGAACTTGCGAACTGACAACCAGTTTTGGGTGAACTACCAGCGCTCTGCCACCGATGACAACCCCGACTACGGTGTGTCATTTAATGCGGCAACCCGCGCGCCGGGCAGCATCTTGCCGGTAAATTATTTTTGGGGAAATGACAAGAACTTTGACCTCAGCAAAACCAGCATGACGACGCTGGTCAATGAGTACCGTTTTTCCCCGGACACACAGCTGCGCACCCAGCTGCGCACTGCTGAATACGACCGCAGTTACTGGGCGAAAACCCCCAACCTGACTACGCCGCCGAACGCACTGGGCGGCATTGGCGGCAACCCGACTCGTGCGAGCAATTACAAAACCACAACCCTGCAGTCAGACTTAAACACGAAATTCAAAGCGTTGGGTATGTCGCATGAAGCGCTTGTTGGCCTTGAATATTTGAAGGAAGACAGTTTTAGAAACGGGCTGCAAAATTTTGGCAGTGTGGCGGCTCCGTCTTACTTTCCATATCAAACGGTGTTGACCGGGGCAGGCGCAAACAGGTTTAGCAGCAAGTCATATGCCGTTTATGCACAAGACGCCATTGAATTCATCCCGAAATGGAAAGTTACTGCAGGGGTGCGGCGTGATTTGATGGACGCGCAATACAGCAGCGTAACGTCGCCCCAGCTGAAGTTTGGTGAAAACAGTTACCGTACTGCGCTATCGTTTCAGCCCGACGAATCAACACACTACTACCTTGCCAAAAGCAGCTCGTTCAGCCCAACGGCTGATTTGTACCAGCTGACAAGCAGGCCGCAACCTGCCGAGCGCAGCAACGTAGTGGAGCTGGGTGCGAAGTGGCTGGTTGCTGATGGTGACCTGGCTTTGCGCGCGGCCCTGTACCGCGCAACCAAAGACTGGGAACGCAATGGCGACCTAGACTCGACAGCGGCAATATTGACCAAAAAGCGGCGTACTACTGGCATTGAGCTAGAGGCCGCAGGCCGCATCACCCCTAAATGGGAGGTGTTTTCAGGGTTGTCGTTTATGAATGCAAAAATTTTGGAGGTGGCCGAGAACATCAACGCAACAACCGGTGTCGTCACGCTCGGCAATGCGGGCTACATTGGCCAAACCGCCCGAAACACGCCCAAGTACACCTTCAATGTTTGGAGCACGTACCAAGTTAACGAGCACTGGCAAGTTGGCGGTGGTGTTGAGATCAAAGGTGAACGGCAGGCTTTTAACCCAAGTGGTGCGGCGGCAGTGCCCACGTTGAATGGGGTTTACCAGCCCAATACAGCACCTTCTTATGCACGCTGGGACGCCATGATCAAGTACGAATACCGTAAATGGCTGGTGCGTTTGAACGTTAAAAACGTCTTCAATAAAGTCTATTACGACGCGGTGTACGACAACGGCGCTTTTGTGGTTCCTGGCACAAAGCGCAGCGCTGTGGTCACAGCTGAGTACAAGTTTTAGTCTTGCTAGAACTTTTATGCTTCTGACTATTGATGACGTACTGAGCCTGGCCGAGCTCGAAAGCGCTCGTGCCAAGCTGGAGACGGCATCTTGGTCAAGTGGCCAGGCCACGGCGGGCGCGCAGGCAGCGCAAGTTAAAAACAACTTGCAGCTGGCTGAGGGCGCGCAGGGCTTGACTGAGCTTCGGCAAATCGTACTCAATGCGCTCAGCCGGTCGGCGCTTTTTTTTACCGCCACCTTGCCTTTAAGGGTTGCACCTCCCGGTTTTAATCGCTACACCGGCCAAGTCAACGCCTATGGCGCACATGCTGACAGCGCCATGCGCGCAGATCCTGGCCCGGCCGGCAGCTACCTGCGGTCAGATATTTCTGCCACCTTGTTTCTGACCGCGCCTGAGGACTACGACGGCGGTGTACTCACGATTGAAGATACCTTTGGCCAGCACGGCATCAAGCTCAAGGCGGGCAGCCTGGTGGTGTACCCATCGTCTTCGTTGCATTCGGTCAGCCCGGTCACGCGAGGCGCAAGGACGTCATGCTTCATGTTTATTCAAAGCATGGTGCGCGACGCAGGCCAGCGCCGCATGCTGTACGACATGGACATGGCACTGCTGTCGCTCAGGCAGCAGTATGGAGAAACCAGTCCCGTGGTGGCGCTGACCAGCACCTACCAAAACCTTTTGCGACGCTGGGCTGAAAACTAGTGTTGACCTCTTCCCTTGAAAGCTTGACCGAATACCGCCGCCAAGCGCAAAAAAAACTTCATCCTGATGTTTGGCGCTATCTTGATGGGCCAGGCGAGCACCGCAACACCGGCGCCCTCGCCAGCGTGCAGCTCATGCCGCGCCCATTGCGCAATGTGTCTGGCGGCCACACCCGTTTGACGCTTTTCGGTCAAACACTTGACCACCCCATATTGCTTGCGCCAGTGGCTTATCAAAAGCTGTTTCACCCGGATGGTGAGCTTGCCAGCGCCATGGCCGCAAAAGCGCAGGGCGGGCAAGTGGTGATCAGCAGCCTTGCCAGCCATTATTTCAAAGATATTGTTGCTTGCACCATGCGTGGCGATGGCGAGACCGACGCAGCGCCAGCGCCCTGGTTTCAGCTGTACTGGCAAGCCGACAGGGCGCAAACACTGGCGCTGCTGGAGCGAGCCTTGCAGGCACTCTGCAGCGCAGTGGTGTTAACCGTTGATGCGCCAGTCAAAGTTGCAAGTCTTGATTTGCCCAGCGGTGTGCGCGCCGTTAACCTTGCCGAACCATTCCACCAGTCCAGCGCAGTGCCCCCACACAACAACACCGTATTCAATGGCCTGATGGCGCAAGCGCCCACTTGGGATGATGTGGCCTGGTTAAGAAAGCAAACCGGTTTGCCCCTGCTTATCAAGGGCCTGCTGCACGCCGACGACGCCGCTCTGGCTGTCGATGCCGGGTGCGACGGCATCGTCGTTTCAAACCACGGTGGCCGTGTTTTGCATGCCGCGCCAGCCAGCATTGACTGCCTCGCCGCTGTGGTGAAGCGGGTGAATAGCCAAATCCCCGTGCTGTTCGACAGTGGCGTGCGCAGTGGGCAAGATGTATTTGCCGCACTGGCCAATGGTGCTACGGCTGTTCTGTTGGGCCGTCCCTACATTTGGGCATTGGCCGCTAACGGCGCAATGGGTGTGGCGCATACCATTCGGCTCATGCGTGATGAACTGGAAATGACCATGGCTCTGACGGGCTGCGCACATTTAAGCGACATAGGCCGCCACTGCTTGTTCGACCCGCAACACGCATAAAAGCCGGGGTTGAATTAGCTCAGCTCACCCATCTGGCTTTGCAAGTAGTTGGGCAAACCGACTTTGCCGATAAGCTCAATTTGCGTTTCTAAAAAGTCAATGTGCTCTTCCGTGTCGTGCAGGATATTTTTGAGCAAATCACGCGAGACAAAATCATGCACTGACTCGCAATGCGCTATGCCCGCCTTGATGGTGGTTTGCGCGCCCATTTCAGACTTCAGGTCGCAAGCCAGGGCCTCGGGCACGTTCTCGCCAACCAATAGCTTGCTCATGTCTTGCAAATTGGGCAGGCCGTCCAGCATAAAAATACGATCCATCAGCTGATCCGCATGCTTCATCTCGCCAATGGATTCCTCATATTCCTTCTTGGCCAGCTTGTCCAGGCCCCAGTGCTTGTACATGCGGTAATGCAAAAAATACTGGTTAATGGCAGTCAGCTCGTTTTTGAGCTGGGCCTGCAGGTGGGTGATGACTTGCGCGTCGCCTTTCATGGCTTTTCCTTTATTAGTGGTAACGCAGAATTGTCTTCGCTGGTGCGGCCCTGTGCAAGGCAAATTAAAAAAATAGCTTTTCTGGTTTTTCTGGTGTTTCTGTTTTTCAAGGGCCTTGTGACGGCTTTCAACACCCGATGCGCCGAAGCGCGATGTCAGTCGGAACCTTGTAGCGTCAACAGGTTTGTTGGGTGTTGCAGAGATAGATCAGGTCGCTTTTTGCCTAGAATTTGTACGATTTAGTGCAGTAGCCCAGTAAATACAGGAGCAAGAAGCTATTGAAATAATAGCAATTTGCAGCGGCTTCATTGTGTAAATTGACTGTGGCCGGTGGTTGTAGGCATGTCACTTCATAAAGTTCACACCAAAGTAAATTTACAAATAAGAATCATTCTCATAAACTATGCATTTGAAACTGGTCTAACTGCAAAGTCGTTGAAGCCGGTTTCACCCATTCCCCAGCCAGCCACGCAGCAGTGCATCGCGCACTTGCATTGAGTAGCCAGCAGTTGTTTTAACTGTTTTTGAGGCTTCACTGTGGCGGTAATTTTTCACTCCCCGTTTTTCCCTTTCGGCTCGATCCCTTTCTCGCTGCGGGCGCTGCCAATGCTGGTCAGCATGGCGTGTGCTTGCTCACTAAGCGCGCTTGCGCAGACCGCAGCACCGTCCCAAATCGCTGCGGTAACGCTTAAGGAGGTCGTTATCAGCGGCTCCCGTATTGAGCAGGCTGCTGATGAGCTGCCGCAAGCCATTGACGTCATCAACGCCAAAGACATTGAAGAGGGCCAGCTGCGAGATATTCGCGACGTTGGCAAAAACTTGCCCAACGTGTCTGTGCGCAGAAGCCCTGCGCGCTTCACCATGGCTGGCAGTGCCACGGGTCGTGATTCAAACTCGGGATTCAATATTCGCGGACTGGAAGGCAACCGCGTTTTGTTGCTTGTTGACGGTTTGCGCTTGCCGCGCAGTTATTCGTTCGGAGCAAGCTCATTTGGCCGTGACTCCTTGTCGATTGATTTGGTCAAGCGGGTTGAGGTTGTCAAGGGTCCAGCATCGGCACTGTATGGCTCCGACGGGTTGGCTGGGCTCGTCAACTTCATCACGTACGAGCCAAGTGATTTTTTAGACGGTGGCAAGACGCTTGGCGGAAAAGCTGCCATCAGCTACAGCGGCGATGACCACGGCGTGGGCTTGTCGGCCACGCTGGCAGGGCGCGTTAACGAGGCATTGGAGTGGCAGATAACGGGCGCCGTCTCGCGCAGCAAAGAGTTGTCCAATCTGGGCGAGAACCCAGCGCTCAATGGTGACCGAACACTGCCGAATCCGCAGCAAGACAAGGGCTCAGCGTTGTTGGTAAAAGTGGTGGTGCGCCCAGGAAGCGGGCAAAAGCACACGTTGTCTTTTGAGCACGTAGTCAAAGACACCAACTATGAATTGTTAACCGCCAGAGCCAAGCCGCCACTGGCGGCTACATCGGTTCTGGGTTCCACCGCCTTGAGTGAGCTCAACCGAAACCGTCTGACGTGGACGGCGGGCTACAAACTCGACTCGTTTTTGGCCGACAACCTGCAAACCGCAGTCAGCTATCAAAACGCCGATTCGCGCAGCCTGGTACTTGAAGACCGCAACAAGGCTGCTGACCGCTCGCGCGACACCACCTACAGCGAAAAAACCCTGCAACTTAGCGTGCTGGCAGACAAAACACGTCGCCTGTCACTCAGCTGGGCGCAAAAGCTCAGCTACGGGTTTGACTATACAAAAGCAACTATTCAAACGCTGCAAACTGGCTTGGTGCCACCTGCCGGGGAGACCTTTCCGCTAAAGCGTTTTCCTGACACGGTGGAGTCTTCTTCCGCGCTGTTTGTGCAGAACGAATTCATTCATGATTTTTTAAGCGTCACGCCCGGGGTGCGTATTGACCGCTTTCAAATCAAGCCTTCGCAAAACGGCTTTCCCGTACCGGCCGTCGGGCTGTCGGGGTCTGCCGTGTCACCGAAAGTTGGCGTGCTGATTCGTGCCACGCCTGATGTCACTTTGTTTGGCAATTACGCAAGCGGTTTCCGGGCGCCCAATGCGGGCCAGGTCAATGCATTTTTTGAGAACGTGACGTCTTTCTACAAGAGCATTCCCAACCCGAATTTAAAGCCCGAAAAGAGTAAAAACCTTGAGTTTGGGGCGCGTGCCAAGATCGGTGGTTTGACACTTGAAGGTTCCGTATTTGAGGGCGACTTCACCAACCTGATTGAAGACAACCGCCAAATTTCTGGCAACTTCACCGCCGCAAATCCCACCATCAATCAGTCCGTAAACATCGACAGCGCCACCATCTCTGGCTTTGAAATCAAAGGCGACATGCAGTGGGGCAAAGTTGGCGCGGTGCAGATCAGTACGCCGTTTTCTTACGGCGAAGCCAATGGAATAGAAAACCGCACCGGCTTGCCGCTTGACTCGATCGACCCAGCCAAATTTACGCTTGGCGTTCGGCTTGAGGCCGCCAGCTGGAATTTGCGCCTGGATGCCAGCCACCACGCCTCTAAAAAGCGCAGTGACATTGGTGCAGTGCTGGCTACTGTACCGCTGCAGTTTGAGGTGCCAGCGTCCACCACGTTTGACTTGAGCGGCCAGTGGCGCTTTTCAAAAGCAACGCGCTTGAATGCGAGCTTGGTAAACCTGACCAACCGTAAATACTGGAACTGGTCAGAAGTGCGCGGCATTGCATCGAATGCGGTTGCGCTGGACGCGTACACCCAGCCGGGCCGCAAGTTCAATGTGTCGTTGGTCACTGACTTTTAAATCTATTTTTCAACCCACCATCCGCAAAAGAGGCAATTCAATGAGCGCAGTTCTTCAAGCCATGGCTGAAAAATCGGCCACCAGCCACACATCCACACCACCCGTTGGGTTGCTGGATGCCGTCAATTTGCGCGAGCGCTTCAGCGCAGCCCGCGCCAGCGGCAAGCGCGCAAAAGATGCAGCAGAAAGTTTAAAAGTCAGCGAAGGCGCGGCCATTGCTGCCCATGCAGGCAAGCACGACTATGCACTCAAGGCCACGCCGCTCAAGGGCCCGTGGGTTGAGGTATTGCAGGCCCTGGAGCTGTGCGGCCCGGTGATGGCCCTTACCCGCAATGAGTCCACGGTGCATGAAAAAACGGGTGTCTACCAAAACATCAGCGCCACCGGACACATGGGTTTGGCGCTCGGCCACGACATTGACCTGCGTTTGTTTTTGGGCCGCTGGCACGCGGGCTTTGCGGTGTTTGAGCCAGCGAACAATCTTGACAACCTTCCTGCGCAAAGCTTGCAATTTTTCGATGCACACGGCATGGCGGTGCACAAAATTTTTGTTCGGCCTGAGACTGACCGTGAAGTATTCAACGACATCGTTGGCCAATATGCTGATGCGGAAAAATTAACCGAATTCACGCCAGCGCCGCCGAAGGCTGCCGCCAAGCCCGATGCCGAACTGGACGCCGCAGGCTTTGCCCAGGCATGGAGTGAGATGACCGACACGCACCAGATGTTTGGTTTGATCAACAAGTTTGGTGCCGAGCGGCAGCAGGCTTTCCGGCTGGTAGAAGGGCGCTTTGCTGAGCGTGCCAAGCCCCATGTTGTCCAGATGCTGCTTGAGGAAGCCGCTATCGACGGCACGTCCATCATGGTGTTTGTCAGCAGCAGCGGCTGTATTCAAATCCATAGCGGCCCGGTCAAGCGCATTGAGCCGATGGTGACGCCGACTGCGCAATGGATCAACGTGCTGGACGTGGGTTTTAACTTGCACCTGCGAGAAGACATGATTGAAAACGCCTGGATTGTTCAAAAACCCACTGACGACGGCGTGGTCACATCGGTTGAAATTTTTGACGCCAACGGGGACTTGATGGCGATGTTTTTTGGCAGCCGCAAGCCCGGCATTCCAGAACAACAAGCTTGGCGTGACATTGCCGCGCGTTTGCCGCGACTTGAGTTGTCATGACGCACCCAACGACCAATGTTGCGCGCCGCCTTGCACTGCGTGCGTTCGTGCTGCTTCCAGTTTGCGGTGCGCTGGACTCGTTTGCGCAACCCAAACTCCCCCGAATCGTCTCAGTCAGCGGATCTACGACAGAAATCGTCTACGCGTTGGGCGCTGAAAAACAGCTGGTGGGCACCGACACCACGAGTCTTTTTCCAGCTGCTGCGTTGCAAACCGCCAAGGTAGGCTACCAGCGCCAGTTGTCGGCTGAGGGGCTGATGTCCCTCAAACCCGATGCAGTAATTGGCACCACAGAGGCGGGTCCACCGGTAGTGATGGACCAGATTCGCTCGGCCGGTGTGAAGGTTGAGCTGGTGGAGGCTGACCACTCGTGGGCTGAAGTGCAGCGCAAGGTGGCGGCAGTGGGGCGGGCTACTGCACGCACGGCCGAGGCAACGGCATTGCAGGCCAGGCTGGATGTGCAGTGGGCGGCTGTGCTTGCCACGGTCGCCAAAGCCGCTGGGCCAAACGTCAAAGCGCCGCGCGTTATTTTTGTGCTCTCGCACAGCACCAGCGCCCAGGTGTCGGGCGAAAAAACAGCAGCCCACGCCATCATGACTTTTGCTGGCCTGGACAACGTCATGGCTGGCCCGGGCAAGCCCGCTACTTTCAATGGCTACCGCCCCATGACAGCAGAGGCGCTGGTGGTAGCAGCGCCCGACGTCGTCATCACGACCACGCAGGGTATTGAAGCCTCAGGCGGCATTGATAAATTTTGGGCCAAGGCGGGGTTTGAATTGACACCCGCCTACAAAAAACGCGCACTGGTGGCGCTTGACGCCTTGTTTCTAATTGGCTTTGGCCCGCGCTTGCCGCAAGCAGTGGCCGAGCTACACAGCCAAGTGTTCAAAGCAGCGGGCAAGGTAGCCGCGTGATGCTGGCGCCTGCACGGCCTTCGGGCAAGTGGGTGCTGGGCATGGGTGTTGTTCTGCTGGCTATTAGTTTTATAGCTGGTAGCGCCCGTGGTGCTTACGCTATCAGCCCATTGGAGCTGGTGAATGTGGTGTGGGACGCGCTGACTGGCAGCGCCGACACAACGCCCCAGCACATGGTGTTCATGAATATTCGTTTGCCGCGCCTGCTGCTTGGCGTGGCTGCAGGTGCTGCGCTGGGTTTGTCGGGTGCGCTGATGCAGGGGCTGTTTCGCAACCCGCTGGCAGACCCTGGGCTGATTGGTATCAGCAGCGGCGCGGCGCTGGCGGCGGGCATCACCATCGTGCTGGGCAGCGTGTGGTTTCCTGACTTGCCCCGCACGCTGGGCAGCTGGACTCTGGTGGTAACTGCTTTTGCTGGCAGCTTGGCGGTGACGCTGCTGGTCTACACACTAAGCCAGCAAGACGGTGCAACCCGGGTGGGGTTGATGTTGCTGGCGGGCATTGCGATTAACGCACTAGCGGGTGCGGGCTTGGGCTTTTTAACTTTTTTGGCCAGCGACGAGCAGCTGCGCAGT
>JANPDQ010000233.1:0-1662 GCA_031431575.1 Polaromonas sp. | reverse complement strand
ACGCTCGCTACGCCCACGGCCACCACGCTCGCCACGACGGCCATCACGGCCTCCGCGTTCGCCATCCCTTGCGCCTTCTCTGGCTGGACGACCGTCTTTACCTTCTACGCCCGGCGCGCGATCACGTGTCACTTCTGCTTTTGCAGTCGTTGCAACTGGCGCTGCATCAGTGCTGCCAAACAAGCCTTTCACCCATGCAAAGAAGCCTTTTTCAGCAGGCTTTTCAATGACTTTTTTGCCAGCATTTGTGTTGTTTGCCGGCGTATTTGCTGCGCGCGGCGCTACTGAAACAGGAGCAACCACTTCCACTGGCTTGATCACCGGCGCTGGCGCTGGCGCATCTGGCAACACGCCTTTGATGACTGGCTCTTGCTTGTTGTGCTTTTCCTGGCTGCGGCGCGTGACTGTGGTCGGGTCTTCAATATCGTCGGCCATTTTGTAGCTGGCTTCAATATTGTCAAGTCGCGGGTCGTCGTGCTTCAAGCGCTCCAGCCGGTAGTTGGGCGTCTCTAGCGTTTTGTTGGGCACGATCAGCACATTGATGCGCTGCTTCATTTCAATTTTGCTGATTTCTGAGCGTTTTTCGTTCAGCAAGAAAGCCGCCACATCGACCGGCACCTGGCACAAAACGGAGGCCGTGCTGTCTTTGAGCGACTCTTCCTGAATGATCCGCAAAATTTGCAAAGCCGAGCTTTCGGTATCGCGAATGTGGCCCGAGCCACCGCAGCGCGGGCAGGGAATCGACGCGCCTTCACTGAGGGTAGGCCGCAAGCGCTGGCGGCTCATTTCCATCAAACCGAACTTGCTGATGGTGCCAAACTGCACGCGTGCGCGGTCTTGGCGCAGCGCGTCGCGCAAGCGGTTTTCCACATCGCGGCGGTTGCGCGACTCTTCCATGTCAATAAAGTCAATCACCACCAGGCCGCCCAAGTCGCGCAGGCGCATCTGGCGCGCTACTTCGTCAGCGGCTTCCAGGTTTGTGCGGGTAGCGGTTTCTTCAATGTCGCCGCCTTTGATCGCTCGGGCCGAGTTGACGTCAACGCTGACCAAAGCTTCGGTCTGGTCAATCACAATCGCGCCACCTGATGGCAGCTGCACAGTACGGGCGTAGGCCGATTCGATCTGGTGCTCAATCTGGAAACGACTGAACAGCGGCGCGTCGTCGCGGTAACGCTTTACGCGGTGCTCATGCTCGGGCATCACGTGCGCCATGAACTGCCTGGCTTGCTCGTACACGTCGTCGGTGTCAAACAAAATGTCGCCGATGTCGCTGTTGAAATAGTCGCGAATCGCACGGATGACGAGGCTGGATTCCTGGTAAATCAGGAAAGCGCCTTTGCCGCCCTTGCCAGCGCCTTCAATCGCTGTCCAAAGCTTGATCAGGTAGTTCAAGTCCCACTGCAGTTCAGGCGCGCTGCGGCCTATTCCCGCCGTGCGGGCAATGATGCTGGAGCCAGCCGGGTATTCCAGCTGGTCCATATTTTCTTTGAGTTCGGCCCGGTCGTCACCCTCAATACGGCGGCTCACACCACCGCCGCGCGGGTTGTTGGGCATCAGCACCACATAGCGGCCAGCCAGTGACACGAAGGTGGTCAGCGCTGCGCCTTTGTTGCCGCGCTCTTCTTTTTCGACCTGAACCATCAGCTCCTGGCCTTCGCGGAT
>JANPDQ010000232.1:0-16312 GCA_031431575.1 Polaromonas sp. | reverse complement strand
CCGCCCAGTTTGGTGTTGATGGTGTTCAGGTTGGCGCTGACCAGCACTGCCGCCACCGCCGCACCGGTACCCAAACTGGCCAAGCCGCGCCATAAATTCAGGTTGGCCCACCAGCCTTTATTTGGCTGGATGGACGCTCGCGCGGTCTGCATAGCTTTGGCCTGCTTTTCACCGTCGACCAAATTTTCAATGCGCTTCCACACGGCAGCGCTGGGTGCAACTTCAGGTTGCAGCTCTGACACCGATGCCATACGGCTTTGCCAAATCAGCGCAGCGGCGCGCACAACAGGGTCTTTCCTTGCCATTCCCTCAAATCGCCGGCGCGCGCCACCGCGCAGCGTGCCCAGTGCGTAGCTGGCGGCCAGTTGTTCAATCAATGCAGGGTTTCGCGTCAAATTCATTTTTATTTTCTTTCTAGGCCAGTCGGCCCATGCAGCCGCGCAATTGCTCTAACCCGCGCCGTATCCACGTTTTGACTGTGCCCAGTGGCAGCTTGAGCTGGTCGGCCAATTCGCCGTGGCTTAAATCGCGCAGGTAAGCAAGGCTGACCACTTCACGCTGCTTATTCCCTAGCTGGCCAAGGCAGTGGTGCAGCACGCGAGCCTGCTCGCTGGCCATGGCGGTGTCCATCGGGTTGGGGGAATCGCCCTCAACCGTGTCTGAAATGACGTCGTCCAACTCTTGCATTTTGTCGGCCCGGTCTGATGCACGTCGGCGTAAAAAGTCCAGCCCCCGGCTGCGCACCACCAGCGCCATCCACGCCATAGGCGGCGAAAGCGATGCCTTGTAGTCGCCCGCTATGCGCCAAATGTTGATGAACGCTTCTTGCAGCACGTCTTCAGCCCATTCACGGTTGGTGACCACACGCACGGCCACGCCATAGAGCTTGGACGAAGTCATCTCGTACAGCTCACGCAAGGCTTTTTCATCAGCCAGAGCGACGCGGTCAATCAGGGCGATCAAAGTGGTGTCCGGGTTAATCGAATTTAGAGGTGTCATGAACAGGATTGTCCATTAATCTAGAGTACGCAGCCACGCGGCCAGCAGATTCAACTGCCAAGTAGCCCGTCATTTAAAATCAAGACATGACTACCCAACAAATCTCCAATATCAGCGTAACCACACAGGCCAATGTCTACTTTGACGGCAAATGCATTAGCCACGGCATCACCTACCTTGACGGCACCAAAAAATCAGTCGGCGTGATTTTGCCGAGCACCCTGACCTTTAATACCGGCGCCGCAGAAACCATGGAATGTGTTGCCGGCAGCTGTGAATACAAGCTGGCTGGCACTGACGCGTGGGTCAAGTCCAACGCAGGTGAAAAATTCAATGTGCCCGGCGACTCGAAATTTGACATTCGCGTCACGGAGCCTTACCACTACATCTGCCATTTTGAATAAGCCAGCGAGTAATAAATAAATGGCTACCATCCTTCAACACCTGCCCACCGGGCAAAAAGTCGGCATCGCGTTTTCAGGCGGGCTGGACACCAGCGCCGCCCTGCACTGGATGAAGCTTAAAGGCGCTGTGCCCTACGCTTACACCGCCAACCTGGGCCAACCCGACGAGCCCGATTACGACGAAATTCCGCGCAAGGCGATGGAATATGGCGCTGAAAAAGCTAGATTGGTCGACTGCCGCAAACAGCTCGCCACAGAAGGCATTGCTGCGCTGCAAGCTGGTGCGTTTCACATCACCACCGCAGGCGTGACCTACTTCAACACCACGCCGCTGGGCCGCGCTGTTACAGGCACGATGCTGGTCGCCGCCATGAAAGAAGACGACGTCAACATCTGGGGCGACGGCAGTACGTTCAAGGGCAATGACATTGAGCGTTTTTACCGCTACGGCCTGCTAACCAACCCGGATTTAAAAATTTACAAACCCTGGCTTGACCAGCTGTTCATTGACGAACTCGGTGGGCGGGCTGAAATGTCAGCGTTTATGACCCAAGCAGGTTTTGGCTACAAGATGTCGGCAGAAAAAGCCTACTCCACCGACAGCAACATGCTGGGCGCCACGCACGAGGCCAAAGACCTTGAACTCCTGTCAAGCGGCATGAAGATCGTCAATCCCATCATGGGCGTGGCCTTCTGGAAAGACGAAGTCGAAGTCAAGCGCGAAGAAGTCACCGTGCGCTTTGAAGAGGGCCAGCCCGTGGCACTGAACGGCAAACGATTCGATAGCCTGGTTGATTTGATTCTGGCAGCGAACGTTATCGGCGGCCGCCATGGCCTGGGCATGAGCGACCAGATTGAAAACCGCATCATCGAAGCCAAAAGCCGCGGCATTTACGAAGCACCGGGCCTTGCTTTGCTTTTCATAGCATACGAGCGTTTGGTCACAGGCATCCACAACGAAGACACAATCGAGCAATACCGCATGAACGGCAAGAAACTAGGCCGCCTGCTGTATCAGGGACGCTGGTTTGACCCCCAGTGCATCATGCTGCGCGAAACCGCCCAACGCTGGGTCGCAAGTGCCATCACCGGTGAAGTCACGCTTGAGCTGCGGCGCGGCAACGACTATTCGATTTTGAACACCGAATCACAAAATCTCACCTACAAACCAGAGCGCCTGAGCATGGAAAAGGTAGAAGACGCACCTTTTAGCCCGCTCGACCGAATTGGTCAGTTGACCATGCGCAACCTGGACATTGTTGACACGCGCGACAAGCTGGCGGTGTACGCAAAGGCGGGGTTACTGTCACTGGCCAAAGATGGGGATTTGGTAAGGCTCAGCCAAAAAAATTAGTCTACTTTTTGGAAACGGACTTTAATTTGCTTCGCGCTTTTTAAATTCATGCTTTTTTGTTAGTATTTGTCAATCCAGTTACAACGCCGAAGCATCCGGCCGTCTCACAAAAGAACCCAAATGAAAAAATACCAGCCATATTCTTTTAAAAGCCTGGCTAGCGCAGCTGGCTTTTTTGCCGCTTTACTGCTGGCGGCGTGCGGCGGGGGCACTAACACCGCAGGAGCACCGGCAGGTGCCGTGACCGCCGAAGCACGCGCCACAGACTTAGTTAGTGTCAATGATGGGAAAGGCGGGGTTCGTGCCGCCAAGGGATCTGCGGACGGCTACGCACAACCAAGCTCGCCCGAACGCAACCAGAGTGTGATGGATATTCAAAAACGCAAGGCTAAACCGGTCATCACCACGGTTGACCTCGGAAATGTTGACGCTTCAAAAGGCGCGCAAATGCGCCAAAACCAGACTGAATTAGGCGCGGGAAAAGCCATGCAGGTCGGGTTTGCGCGCGACGTGTTGCAAGCCAAAGACAGTGCATCAACAGCGCAGTTGTTGCAGTGGGCGCCGTCTGCCGAGGGCGGGCAAATCGCGGCTATCGCGTTTAAATCTGGCGGTGCTGAAGGCATGCGCATTGGTTTGGTTGTTCAGGCTTTGTCGCCGCAAGCGACCGTTCGTTTTTACGAAAGCGGTAGCGGTACAGCGGTTGACGTCAGTGGAAAGCTGATCAACGAGACGATTGCGCGCAACGTGGCTGCGGGTGACACCAGCGAAGACGGACGAACCTACTGGGGACCATACCTCAAAGGCGCAAGCGGCACGCTTGAAATTGAACTGCCAAAAGACGTGCCTATAGCCAGTATTTCACTGGCCGTGCCCAGAATCAGCCATTTTTTTCTCGACCCCCTAGGTAAACAAAGCCTGACAGGGGGACTCCAAAAAGACGACTCGGACGGCGCCAAAGCAATTGGGGGCAGCGGGACCTGCAACCTGGACGTAAGCTGCAGCACGCCAGTGAGCACGGCCAGCAAAGCGGTCGCCCAAATGGTTTTTGTTCAACAAGGGAGCAGCTTTGTGTGCACCGGCACGCTGCTGAATAACTCGCAATCGGACGGTATCCCATATTTTTTAACTGCGTACCACTGCATTTCCCAGCAAACAGTCGCCAGCTCGCTGATCACCAATTGGTTTTTTCGATCCAGCGGATGCAACAACGGCCAGTTGAATCCAAATTACGTTCGTCAAACAGGTGGTGCCACCCTGCTGTACACGCGTGTGGATGTCTCTGGTGCGTCTGGTGCCAGTCCAGTAGGCACCGACACGTCGTTTATGCGGCTCAATACGGCTCCGCCTGCTGGGGCCTGGTTCTCAGGCTGGTCGGCAGCGCGGCAGTCAATCTTCAACGGCATCACTTACACCGGAGTTCACCACCCTGACGGCGATTTGCAAAAGTACAGCCTTGGGCGAATCACTGCATACTCATATTTGCAATCCAACGGTCGAACATCGTCCAACAGCACGAGCACCGATTACGGAATGTACCAAGTGGTTTGGTCGGGGGGAACCACCGAAGGCGGAAGCAGTGGATCGGGTTTGTTCCTTGACGGAAACACCGCGAACCCGAAGTTGGTCGGCCAGTTGTTTGGTGGCTCTTCCAGTTGCTTCGCGCTTTCATCTCCTGATGTCTACGGGCGGTTTGATCTCGCTTTTAAAGAGGGTGTGGCAAATTGGCTTAGTCCGAACACAGGCGCTGCGTACCGTTTTTACAACTCGGCAAGTAATTCGTACTTCTGGTCAATATCCAATTCAGAAGTCCAGACGATTCTGGATTCTTACCCTCAGTTCAAATACGAAGGGCTGGCGTACTTTGCGTCCACTTCTGGAGGTAACGGCTTCTTGCCTGTTTATCGTTTCAGAAACAAGGTAAATGGCAGCTACCTGTGGACCATCGACCAGGGCGAGAGAAACTCGATCCGTCAAAACTACAGCACCATTTTTGTCGAAGAAGGTATTGCCTGGTACGCAAATCAGGCCCCGGTGGCTGGGTACCTTCCGCTTTACAGGTTCCGAGATTTCACCAACTCCACCTATTTCTACACCGCGTCCGAAAGCGAAAAAAATAGTTTGCTTTCCATTTACGCCAACCGCTTTGTCTTTGAAGGCGTTGCGTACTACGTCAGAGGCTCGTAGTCCAAAGTCAGGGCTCTTGCAGTAGGGTAGGTGGCGTGGGGTGAGCGGTCATTGACAAATCTAGCCTGACGACACTTTTGGGTTTGTGTGGGAGGCATAGCGTTTTTGTGGCAACGCAGCCTTCGACTCTAAAACTGGCAAATCCACGATGCGTTTAGGTGCGTACTGATTGCTTGCTGCCCACCGAAAACACCTCCACCCACAGAACAATGCAAACCGTCGCGACAGTCCAGCCGAATTTACTGAAGCGCGCATTGAATGGCGCGTTTGTCGCATTAGCGGCGCTCATATTTCTGCCGGTCGCAGCTCTTTGGCATGGGCCTTTGCACGCCCATGAGTTTTGGATTGTGCCCGTCACTTCCCCGGTTGCAACAGGTAATTCGGCGCGCTTCAGTTTGATGGTGGGTGAACAGTTTCAGGGCGATCTTGTGGGGGTTTCAAGACAGCAAACATCCAGCTTGCGCCACTACTCCACCAACGGCGTCAGTGACCTTAAGCCCACGCTACCGACAACGCCAGCAGCCGATTTTTCAGTCATGCTGAACACGCCCGGCACGCACTTGATTGCATTTGACAGTGAGGCCAACACCATCACTTTGCCGCCGGACAGCTTTCACGCCTACCTGCATGACGAAGGACTTGACTTCATCAAAGCTCAGCGTGAGGCCAGCGGCAAAGCCAAGCAACCCGGGCGCGAGCGCTATCGGCGTTACGTTAAAACGCTGGTGTCAATGCCGCCTTTAGTCGCTGCAACCGCAGACGATTCCACGTACGCAAAGCAGGCCGGCCAGCGGCTGGAACTTCTGCCGCTGAACAACCCGCTGCTACTTGCACCAGGTGACGCGCTTAAAGTGCGGGTTGATTTTGAAGGCAAGCCTCTGGCTGGCGCATTGCTCAAGGCTTGGCACAAACGCAGCGGGCAAACAGTCATTATCAGAGCGACCACAGCCGCAGACGGCGTGGCAACAGTGAACTTACCGTATGCAGGCGCGTGGATGGTGAGCGTGGTGCACATGGTTGCCGTAAAGGGCGAAAAGAACATCGACTGGGACAGCATGTGGGGCAACTTGACTTTTGTGGTGCCAACGCGCAATTGAAGATTGATTTAGACCCGCTCTGCGTCGCAGATTTGTCATAAACGGTAGCTAGCATCCGTTGACATATTTGTATCTCCAGGAGCCCTCATGATCTCAAACTTTTCACGCAATCTTGTTTTGACCAGCGTTGCCGCATGCGCACTGGTAGCCTGCGGTGGAGGCGGTGATGCAGTTGTCGTTGCTCCGCCATCAAAGTACCCTACCCTCAATGGTGATCTGCCGCTTGTCATTGCTCACCGGGGCGCAAGCGGCTACCTGCCCGAGCACACTTTAGAGGCCTATAAGCGCGCAATTGAACTTGGTGCCGACTTTGTTGAGCCCGATCTGGTCGCCACTAAAGACGGCGTGCTGATAGCGCGCCACGAACCCAACATCACCAGCACCACTGATGTGTCCACTAGAGGCGAATTTGCCGCGCGCAAAACCAAAAAGATGGTCGATGGCGTTGAAGAAGAAGGCTGGTTTGCGTCAGACTTTACGCTGGCTGAAATCAAGACTTTGTTTGCAAAACAACCCGTAGCTGACCGCGACCAAACGCAAAACACGAGATTTCGTATTCCGACTTTTGAAGAAGTCATTGACCTTGCAAAAACCGAAGGCGCAAAGCAAGGCCGCGTGGTCGGCCTGTACCCTGAAACCAAGCACCCCACGTACCACAACGGCTTGAATTTGTCGCTTGAAGATCGCCTGCTGGCCATTTTGGCGAAGAACAATTTCACTACCAAAGCCGCGCCTGTGATCATCCAGTCGTTTGAGGTGGCCAACCTGAAGTACTTGCGGTCAAAAACGCAAGTGCGCATCGTGCAGTTGATCGACGCCGATGACGTGAACCCTGACGGCAGCATGTCGCTCGTCGCGCCGTACGACAAGCCGTATGATTTTGCAGTCGCCAAAGACCCACGCACCTTTGCAACCATGCTCACCCCAGCTGGCTTGAAAGAAATCAAAACCTACGCTGACGGCATTGGCCCCTGGAAGCCATATTTAATTTCAACCAAGCAAACCATAGGCGCTGATGGCAAGGCAGTTGACCTGAACGGTGACGGCAAAATTGACCAGCGCGACCGTACGTCACTTGCACCCACCGATGTGGTACGAAACGCCCACAACGAAGGGCTGATCGTGCACGCGTTTACATTCCGCAATGAACCGGTGCGACTGGCATCTGACTTTAAAGGCGATGCCAAAGCCGAATACCAGCTGTTCTACAAACTTGGCGTAGACGGACTGTTCAGTGATTTCCCGGATACAGCGCTTTCTGCACGCTAGTTTTTAGGTACAAAGTGCTTGCAGCGCAATTCAAACGGGCGCAAGCAGCTATTATTTTTGATTAAGTGATTTGGAGTGCAATCCACGTTGAGCCCTCTGCTTTTCCCAGCGCACAACCTTGAATCCTTGGACTTTAAAAATCCGGCCACGACTTGGCGATTTCTGGTTGAATCTACCGTACGCATTCTGCGCGTATTCAAGGCATTGATTCAAGGAAATTCCAATGACAGCTTCGACAAAAAGCGTTGGTCTGCGCATAGCCGTGATGGTATTTACACTACTGACCGCACTTAGCCCGCACACACAAGCGCAAGCTCAGGTACAAACTCTGGCACAGGGCCTATCAAGTAGTGACGCAGCCCAGGTGCGCACCGTTGTGCAAAGCCAATTGGCCGCTTTTGCCAAAGACGACGCGGGCAAAGCCTTTTCATACGCCGCGCCAAATATTCGCAAAACATTTGGATCAGCCGCCACGTTTTTAGACATGGTGCGGCGCAGCTACCCGGTGGTGTACCGCCCGGCTTCCGTGGCGTTTTTAACACCTGAAGGCGCTGGCAACCAAGCGGTGCAGCGGGTGCAAATGCAAGACGCCGCAGGCAACGCTTACCTGGCCAGCTACACGCTGGAACGCCAAAAGAGCAAAGCCTGGCGCATCACCGGCTGCCAGGTTGCGGCCAACAAAGGCCAAACAGCCTAAGCTGTGCGATGGCGTTGCAAAACGGCCAAATGTCACAAAAAAGTGTGGTTTACGCTCTATATTTGGGCGTAAGCAGCTATTAACTTGGTAGCAATCTGGCGTTTTTGCGTTATATTCATAGCACTCGCGTGGCATTTTTAAAGCCCGCACCCTGTTTATTGACAAGAGGAGACCCTATGAGTGTTAAAGAAAACGCCGCTACCGGCCAACTGCTAGAGCTGCTTGAATCGCGCTACGCCATGCGCGTGTTGTGGGCACTAAAAGATGGCCACCCACAAACTTTTCGTATTTTGCAGGACAGCGTTGGCGCCATCACCCCGAATACGTTGAACACCCGTATCAAAGAACTGCGCGCTGCAGGCCTGATGACGCACGGGACATCTGGCTACACGGTGACTACGCTGGGTGCAGATTTGCTCAAGCGTATGAACGACATGCAAGCTTTTGCTACTAAGTGGATTGCCAGCCAGTCTAAAACTGCGGTGGTTAAAGCACCTGTGGTTAAAAAGAAGTAAGTCAACACTAGCAGGATTTCGGTCCTGCACGGCACAAAACAGGCTCCGGCCTGTTTTTTTTCGCCTAAGTGCATATTGCCTGAAATTTAAACAATTTAGGGCTCTAGCCCAATAAATACGAGCGCAAGCAGCTATCAAATCAATATATTTTGATAGCTGCAAACTAAAAAATTAGCTGAGTCAAAAGTTCCCAATCCCGCTCTTGAAAAGGGGTTTTACAGCCCCAGTTAGCTGACTTGTTGAACAAAACCTGTTGTGAAGCATGTCTGAACCAAAAAAATCCGAACCGAATCCACCCGAGCACAATCTCCAGCAAGGCCAACCACTTACCGGTGCTCCTAGCCCGGAAGAGCTTGAGGCAGCAGCCGCTGCCAACGAATTCGATGAATTAACCATCGCGCAGGCCGAAGTCGCCACACTTACTGCCAAAAACACCGAGTTGGCCGACAGCTACCTGCGCGCCAAGGCCGAGAGCGAAAACTCACGCCGCCGTGCCGATGAAGAGGTCAGCAAGGCGCGCAAGTTTGCACTGGAAAGTTTTGCCGAAAGCCTGCTGCCTGTGGCCGACAGCCTGGAAGCCGGTTTGAACCTGCCCAGCGCCACGCCAGAGCAGATCAAGGAAGGCGCAGCCGCCACCCTGAAGCAACTCAAAGCCGCGTTGGAGCGCAACCGCGTGATGCAAATTGACCCGGCAACGGGCACCAAGTTTGACCCGCACCAACACCAGGCCATCAGTGTTGTGCCGTCAGAACTTGAAGCCAACACGGTCGTCACGGTGCTGCAGAAAGGCTACCTGATTGCCGACCGCGTGCTGCGGCCTGCACTGGTCACGGTCAGCGCGCCCAAATAAACAGGCTTGAATTTCTCAGTCCTATCTCAACTTATAAACCACTTAACTTTACAGAAACCACGGCGTAGCGAGAAAAATCGCGGAAGTCGTACAAGGAGAAATCATCATGGGAAGAATTATTGGCATCGACTTAGGCACCACCAACAGCTGCGTTTCCATCATGGAAGGCAATGTGCCAAAAGTCATCGAGAACTCTGAAGGCGCGCGCACCACGCCGTCCATCGTGGCTTACCAAGAAGATGGTGAAGTCCTCGTCGGCACATCGGCCAAGCGCCAGGCTGTGACCAACCCGAAGAACACGCTTTATGCCGTCAAGCGCCTGATTGGTCGCAAGTTCACTGAAAAAGAAGTCCAAAAAGACATCAGCTTGATGCCTTATGCCATCGTGGCAGCGGATAACGGCGACGCGTGGGTTGAAGTGCGTGGCAAAAAAATGTCGGCCCAGCAGGTGTCTGCCGACATCTTGCGCAAAATGAAAAAAACCGCTGAAGATTACCTGGGCGAGCCTGTGACTGAAGCGGTGATCACCGTGCCCGCTTACTTCAACGATGCACAGCGCCAGGCTACCAAAGACGCGGGCCGTATTGCCGGCTTGGATGTCAAGCGCATCATCAACGAGCCGACCGCAGCCGCACTGGCTTTTGGCCTGGACAAGCAGGAAAAAGGCGACCGCAAAATCGCTGTGTATGACCTGGGTGGCGGCACGTTTGACGTGTCCATCATCGAGATTGCTGACGTTGACGGTGAAAAGCAGTTTGAAGTGCTGTCGACCAATGGCGACACCTTTTTGGGTGGCGAGGACTTTGACCAGCGCGTCATTGACTACATCGTGGCCGAGTTCAAAAAAGACAGTGGCATTGATTTGAGCAAAGACGTGGTGGCCCTACAGCGCCTGAAGGACTCGGCTGAAAAGGCCAAAATCGAGCTGTCAAACAGCGCAGCGACTGAAGTGAACATTCCCTACATTGCGCATGACCCCGCCAGCGGCCCCAAGCACTTGCTGGTCAAGCTGTCGCGCGCCAAGCTGGAGTCACTGGTTGATGAGCTGATCGAGCGCACGATTGCGCCATGCCGCACCGCGATGAAAGACGCTGGTCTGAGCGTGTCTGACATTCATGACGTGATTCTGGTCGGTGGCCAAACCCGCATGCCTAAAGTGCAGGACGCTGTGAAAGCCTTCTTCGGCAAAGAGCCACGCAAAGACGTGAATCCTGACGAAGCCGTGGCCGTGGGCGCTGCCATTCAAGGCCAGGTGCTGTCTGGCGACCGCACCGACGTGCTGCTGCTTGACGTCACCCCGTTGTCACTGGGCATTGAAACCATGGGCGGCGTGATGACCAAGATGATCAAGAAAAACACGACCATCCCGACCAAGTTTGCACAGACGTTTTCCACTGCTGAAGACAACCAGCCTGCCGTGACGATCAAGGTGTTTCAAGGCGAGCGCGAAATCGCATCGGGCAACAAAGGCCTGGGTGAATTTAACCTCGAAGGCATTCCACCATCAGCGCGCGGCACACCGCAAATTGAAGTGTCTTTTGACATTGACGCCAACGGCATTTTGCATGTGGGCGCCAAAGACAAAGGCACCGGCAAAGAAAATAAAATCACCATCAAGGCCAACTCGGGTTTGAGCGAAGCCGAAATTCAGCAGATGGTGAAAGACGCCGAACTGAACGCCGAAGACGACAAGAAAAAAGTTGAATTCGTCACCGCTAAAAATAACGCTGAAGCCATGGTACACAGCGTGAAAAAATCGCTGACTGAATACGGCGACAAGCTGGACGCGGGCGAGAAAGAAAAGATCGAAACCGCCATCAAGGACATGGAAGAAGCACTGAAAGGCGACGACAAAGCCGCCATCGACGCGAAAAACACCGCTCTGATGGAAGCCAGCCAAAAACTCGGCGAAAAAATGTACGCAGACATGGAGGCGTCAAAAGCCGCCGCTGCTGCAGGCGCGGCAGGTGGGGCACCGGGCGCCGAAGCGCCGCAAGCAAAAGCCGAAGACGACAACGTCGTCGATGCCGAGGTCAAGGAAGTCAAGAAGACCGACAAGGCCTGATAATCGCGGCCAAATCAGAGCGGAAACCAGGCAGAGTCTTGGCTTTCCGCTTTGACGTTTTCGCGTTAAGCCATCCCGCCACCCACTGACTGACAACGTTCCTCTGACCTTCCAACATGGCAAAAAAAGATTATTACGACACTCTAGGCGTGCCCAAAAACGCAAGCGATGACGATATTAAAAAAGCGTATCGCAAGCTGGCGATGAAGCACCACCCTGACCGCAACCAGGGGGACGGTGCCAAGTCTGCTGAAGAGAAATTCAAAGAGGCCAAAGAAGCCTACGAGATGCTGTCTGACGACCAAAAACGCGCAGCCTACGACCAGTACGGCCACGCGGGCGTTGACCCCAACATGCGCGGTGGCGGCGCGGGTGCTGAAGGCTTTGGCGGCTTTGCTGAAGCGTTTGGCGATATTTTTGGCGGCGTGTTTGGTGAGCAGCAGCGCGGGCGCAGCCAAGGCGGTGGGCGGCAAGTTTTCCGGGGTGGCGATTTAAGTTACGCGATGGAAGTCACGCTGGAAGAAGCGGCAACTGGCAAAGAGGCGCAAATTCGCGTGCCAAGCTGGGACGACTGCGGCATTTGCAAAGGCAGCGGTGCCAAACCCGGCACCAAGGTGGCAACGTGCACGACTTGCCACGGCCACGGCGTGGTGCAGATGCGACAGGGCTTCTTTTCAGTTCAACAAAACTGCCCGCAGTGCAAAGGCACTGGCAAATTAATTCCAGAACCTTGCGTGGCCTGCCACGGCGTGGGTAAAACCAAAAACAACAAAACGCTCGAAGTCAAAATTCCGGCGGGTATTGACGACGGCATGCGCATTCGCTCAACCGGCAACGGCGAGCCCGGCACCAACGGCGGGCCACCGGGCGATTTGTACATTGAAATCCGCGTTAAAAAGCACGAGATTTTTGAGCGCGATGGCGACGACCTGCATTGCGCTGTGCCCATCAGCTTTACCACCGCAGCGCTGGGCGGCGAAATTGAAGTGCCCACGCTGGCAGGCAAGGCAGCAATTGACATCCCTGAAGGCACGCAAGCCGCCAAACAATTCAGGCTGCGCGGCAAGGGCATCAAGGGCGTGCGCAGCAGCTACCCCGGCGACTTGTACTGCCACGTGTCGATTGAGACGCCGGTTAAATTGACAGAGCACCAGCGCAAGCTGCTAAAAGAGTTTGACGAGTCGCTTAAAAAAGGCGGCGCGAAACACTCGCCGAGCGAAGACAGCTGGACGGACAAGCTGAAGAATTTTTTCAGCACTTGAACACTGAGTGATTGAAGTGCTCCTGAATCAGGAGCTGCTTGCGCCCATTTTTATTGGGCTAGAAGTTATTTTTTACTTAAATTTATTTGCTATGCCCGGCACATGCCAATCACTGCATGGGCGCAAGCCCCTCAAGCAGCGTTGGCAAAAGTTCAGTTACCGTGGGGTGGATGTGCACGGATTGGTTGATCACGGTGTATGGAAGTTTTGCCGCCATCACCTCTAGCAGCACTTGCACCACTTCGTCACCGTGCACGCCAAGGATCGCCGCACCCAAAATGTGTCGGGTTTCAGCGTCCACCACCACTTTCATGAAACCCGTTGTTTCGCCCATTTCCCGGGCGCGTCCAACGCGGGTCATCATCAACTTGCTTGTTAGCGCCGGGCGCCCTGATGCACGAACCTGGGCGTCGGTCAAACCAACGCGGCCTAGCGGCGGATCTACAAACAATGCGTAGCTCGTCAGCCGCTCGCTCACCGTGCGCGAAGCACCATCGAATACGTTGGCGGCTACGATTTCGTAGTCGTTCCAGCTGGTGTGGGTAAATGCCCCCCGTCCATTGCAGTCGCCCAGGGCGTACACGCCATCGACGGCGGTGCACAAACCCTCATCGACAGTGATGTAGCCACGCGCATCGGTAGTGATGCCGGCGGCAGCCAGGCCCAGGTCGTGGGTGTTGGGTGCGCGTCCGGTGGCCATCAGAATGTGCGAGCCTTCGATCACGGGCTCACCGTCATCACACGATGCCGAAACAGCAACCCGCTTGCCATGTTGCTCCAGACCGATGCACGCAGCGCCAAATCGAAACGCAATACCTTCTGCTGCCAACATGTCAGCAATGGCGCTTGAGACGTCTGCGTCCTCACGCCCGACCAGGCGCGGTCCGGCTTCAACCACCGTGACCTGGCTGCCAAAACGCCGGTACATTTGCGCAAACTCAAGCCCGATGTAGCTGCCGCCGACCACGATCAAATGCTCAGGCAACTGATCGATATGCATGATGCGTTCGTTGTTCAAAAAGGGGACATCGGCGATTCCCGGCATGTCGGGCACCTGCGCGCGCCCGCCGACGTTGATAAAAATGCGCGGTGCTTCAAATGAGCGTTCACCCACCTGCAGGCTGTGTGGCCCGGTGAATTGCGCGTGCCCCACCAGCACGCTGACGTTGTGCGCCCCGTCCAGCCACGACCGGACGCCGGTTCTTGATTTTTCAACAATCAAGTCCTTGCGCGCCTTGACCAAAGCCATATCTACACGAATAGGGCCGTCGATCAGCACGCCGTAGCTGGCGGCACTGCGCGCAACATGCGCAGCCCGGGCACTGGCCACCAGTGTCTTGGTCGGCACACAGCCGTTGTTGATGCACGTTCCGCCAAAATGGTGGCGCTCAACCAGTAAAGTCTTCAGGCCCTCTTTGCCGCACCGCACGGCCAGAGCTGGACCGGCTTGACCAGCGCCAATCACAATCGCATCAAATTGCTCAGCCATCTTGGACTCCTTTTGACTTGGACAACACCTGCATTCGGGTTCAGCTTACCAAGCGCGAACTAAGATCTGTACCGTCTCAGGGTACTTCAGAACTCCGCTCTTTGGGGAAATAACTGGAGCCTTGCGCGGAGTCTTCTTATTGTTTGTTAACGCCGAATGTTTTAAGTGGCACATCGTTTGCGTCGACATCCAATTCAAACTGGTGGAACACTTGGACCTTCAAGATTCTTCACGCTGCAGTGCTTGTGAAGGCATGCACTGACGCGACAAGCCAGATCCGAAAGCGTAACTGTTTGGGCACCTAAATTGCTATAAATTTAGAAGCTTTTTACGCCCGTATAAATTGGGCTGCAGGCCAATTTGATCCTAAAAATGGGCAATTTTTGCCTCATGTAGCCAACTCGGGCTTGCTAATTGTCAACAACCCACGAAGCACCCAGCTCCGATACAGTATTGAGTTTGTTACCAATCTCATGACCACTCCCCTCTCCCCCAAGCGCGAGCTGTGGCTGCTGCTGACCCTGGCGGGCATTCAGTTCACCCACATCGTTGACTTCATGGTCATGATGCCGCTGGGGCCGGTTTTTACGCAACTGTTCAAGATCAGTGATGCGCAGTTTGGCTTGCTGGTCTCTGCTTATACATTTTCAGCTGGCGCATCGGGCTTGCTGGCGTCTTTTTATGTTGACCGGTTCAGCCGCAAAAAGCTGCTGCTCACGCTGTACGTTTTGTTTGCCCTGGCCACGCTGGCTTGCGGGTTGGCACAGACTTACGACACCTTGATGCTGGCACGGATCGCTGCGGGTGCTTTTGGCGGTGTGCTGGCAGCGCTGGCGCAAACGATCGTGGCGGATGTGATTCCGTTTGAACGTCGTGGCAGGGCGATGGGCATTGTGATGTCTTCTTTTGCGCTGGCTTCAGTGGCTGGCGTGCCGGCCGGGCTTTTTTTGGCGGCGCAATTTAATTGGCACACACCGTTTTTTGTGATTGCAAGCGTTTGCGTGGCCTTGACCGCTGGCGCGTGGATCACTCTGCCGCCCCTGGCTGACCATTTAAAGCACCAGCGCAATTCACCGCTGGTAAACATCATGCAGGTGCTGCGTGACGCGAACCATCAAAAAGCCTTTGCATTTACTGCGCTGATGATGATTGCGGCCTTTACTGTCATCCCCTACATCACGATTTACACCACCACCAACGGTGGGTTGACCCTGCAGCAAATCCCCTATGTTTATCTGTTGGGCGGCGCAGCTACCCTATTTACCGCACGGTGGATTGGCAAGCTGACCGACTCGGTGGGCAAGGCAAAAATGTTCAAAATCACTGCTGTGTTTGCCATGCTGTCGATTTGGCTGGTCACGCTGAGCGCATCGTTTGGTTTGTGGGGCATTTTGCTGGTCACCACCATCATGTTTATTGGCATGAACGGCCGCATGATTCCAGGCATGGCACTGGCCACCAGCGCTGCCAACCCAAAGCTGCGGGGCACGTTCATGGCGCTTAACTCGTCGGTACAGTCTGCGGCGATGGGCTTGGCCACATTTGTGGGCGGGCTGGTCATTAGCCGCGATGCACAGGGCCTGGTGCAGTATTTTTGGGTCAATGCGCTGATTGGTGCGATTGCCACAGTACTGAGTGTGCTGCTGGTGAGCAAACTGTTTTTGTATGGCGCAGCAGCTGCCAAACCCGTTACGCCGAACCCAGCTAAAGTTGGTTAATCAATTTTTTATTATTGAAATCACTCACATGAAAACCAAAGCCGCAGTTGCCTGGCAATCAGGCCAGCCCTTGACCATTGAAACCGTTGACCTTGACGGCCCACGCTACGGCGAGGTGCTGGTTGAACTGAAAGCCACAGGCATTTGCCACACTGACTACTACACGCTGTCGGGCGCTGACCCCGAAGGTATCTTCCCTGCTATTTTGGGCCATGAAGGTGCAGGCATTGTGGTGGACGTTGGCCCTGGCGTGACGACGCTGAAAAAGGGCGACCACGTCATTCCGCTGTACACACCTGAGTGCCGCCAGTGCAAGTTTTGCCTGTCGCGTAAAACCAATTTGTGCCAGTTGATTCGCGGCACGCAGGGCAAGGGTTTGATGCCAGATGCTACGTCCCGCTTCAGCCTG
>JANPDQ010000231.1:0-5329 GCA_031431575.1 Polaromonas sp. | reverse complement strand
GTTTTTTATGGGGTATTGGGTGTCGATGATGTGCTGGCTAGGCATTTACTTTGCCACCACCGACCTGCGGCTGTGCAACGCCTATTCACTGCAAAGCCAGGTGGCCACCGGCTGGGGGTTGCTGGCGCTTGGCTTGCTGCTGGGGGTGGTTTGGGTGGGCGTTACTTGGCGAGAATTAATTAAAAAGTGCTATTAAATAAATAGCTGCTTGCGCCTGTATTTATTGGGATAAATGCCCTATATTCAAAAAAATAGGCTTCACCAGGGTGTGCATCGCTTAAATGTGGTTACGGCGCAGTACGTTGCACCAGCGACTGAGTTTCTGGGCCGTGGTGGCTGAGTTTATGGTGCCGATCGTTTCGTTTGACGTAGCCCCTCGCACAGGCCTTCAATCAGTGTCACTGCCAGACTGGTGTCCAGCCGCGATTGCTGGGCAAGCAGGCGCTGGCCTTGCTCGTCTGCTTCAGGCTGCAAAATTTGCAACATTCGCTCTGTGGCAGCCTCATCAAGCAACTGCCGTAAATCTCGGCCAAGCAGCCGCGCACTCGCCACTTCATGCACATAGTCCGGCGCCTCAAAAAGGTCCGGGTAGTATTGGGCCGCATGGTCGTATTTGTCGCAGTCCAGGTAGTGGCGCAGGTAAAGCATCAAGTCACCCGCGTCACGCCCCGGGTGGGTGAACTTGCGGTCTTGCCAGGCCGTAACCTTTAGCAGCGCCAACGCAGGCAAGCTGGCTACCAGCAGGCTGCCGCCACCGGGCAAGCGCACGTTGTTGCCAGATTGCATCGCCTCCTGCATGCCAAAGCAATCGACCACGGTTTGCTCGCTTGGGGGCCAGGCCAGCGTGCGGTTAGGCCGCTCTACGCCACCAAACGGTACGATGTTTAGCGGTTTGCCGGATTTGTACCAAAGCTTGTGCGTTGCGTCTTTTGATCTGGCCTCAAACGCCCCATTGGCCAGCAGCGCCTTGCGCAACGCCTCAAAAGTGGCCCAGTCGCGCACCATCACACCAAAATCCATGTCTTCGGTCAGGCGCATGGTGTCGATGCCGTAGGCGTGCAGCAGCATCACATCACGCGCGGCTGCCCCCATCAAGAAAACTTGCGCACCCAGCTTGGCGGCCTCCATCTGCAGGCGGCGTACCACTTCAGCCAGCGGCTGCAGCTCAAGCTTGGCGGACAAGTCGAACAACATATTTTTCATACAGCCGCTTGGCAGTTTCTATACAACGTGCATCACCCGTGGCCAACAAATCGGCATACACCAGCACCGGTGGCACACAAGTTTCTGCATCACCAACGCCAACACCTTCACCCTGCGGAAAGTTCCAAAAACGCCTGCGCACGTCCACCACTGCCAGGTGTCCCACGCCAGGTTCTTTCATAAACCGGTATTTGCCAGCCAGCAAGCCCGGCAGTTTGTCGGCATACAGCGTCAGCTCGCCTGGCTTGAGGTATTGGGTGAGCAGCGCAGCAGCAGGCTCGCCACCCCACTGCGCTGTGTTGGCCGCCAATGGCCAATCTTGCCAGCCGTCAATCTTGGCCACGTAATAGCGCCCCAGCAGCAGGCGCGGGCGCAGCTGGCGGGCGTAGGCATCTACCCACTGGGCCAGCAGGCGCTCAGTCTCGTACAAGCGGCGCGTGCCGCGCTTGCCTTTGACCTCTGTCACAAAGCCCTGTTGCTGCAAGTCCGGCATCACCCAGCCCACCGTACCGTGCGCCACGCCCGCGCGGGTAGCCAGTTCACGGTAAGGCAGGTTGACCCAGTCCGGGTGGCACAGCAGTGCAAACAGCACCTGCAAGCCGGTGGGCTGAAAAGCCCGCCCCAAGGGCAGTGCCATGGTTTTAGCGACGGGCTTGCGGCCCGTGACCCACACCAGCGCCGCTGCCTGGCGGATATAGGCATTGCCCGCCGCGTCTAAAAACGCCCGCCCCTGTTGGCGCAAGGTTTCTGCCATGTCTGGCGTGATGTGGTCTGCTACCAGCAGCCCCGGCAAGCCATGCAGCTCGGACTGCCTGTCCAGTTGATGCAAAGCCGCGCCCAGACTGGCTGGCCGCAACTGCCGCTTGACCTCCACCACGTAGCGCTGGCCCGCATCGGCCAAGCCCAGGTGCACAATGGCATCAGAAGCCAAACCCGCTCGCGCAAGAGGCACAGGCTCCACCGCCGCGTCCAGGCCCAAGCCGCGTGCGGCTTCGAGGGCGGCAGGCAGTAGATCAGCTTCAGCGATGGTGGGCAATTTGTCCATTTATTTGCATTGTCCACATTTAGTGGACAAAAATCAATAGTGGACAAGTGCCAGGAGGCAGCACCAAGCACGGCTCCGGCTAGCGATCAAATGTGCCCGACGCGTTGCCATAGGGCATACGGCAAGTCTCAAAGTAGGTGATGCAAAGCCGTCTCCCGGAGTCAGCCGCACCATAACCACCCGCCGACTCGCCCGTAAGGCATGGCTGACGTTCTTCAAACATTTAGCTAGTCACTATGTTTAAGGGAGCTGCTAGCGCCAGTATTTATTGGTTTACTGGCATTTACGACGGGTAAAAATGACTCGTGTCTGGTTTTTACGGGCCCGTAAAGAGAGTTTGCACCACGCAATAAATACAAAAAACCGATTGCTACCTGAATTTACCTCTAGTTTTGTTTTTTAATTTAATGAATTCGGGCGCTAACAGCTCTCGTATTAATAGCGTTTGCAAGTCACTTTGTTGAAGCCCACCCCTTATTATTTTGCGACTGTTCTCAAAACACTTCAATTGTTCAACAATGTTTAACGTTCATAAAAAATGAACAAACCAGCAACGCGACAGGGCTTGGTGTGAAATTGACCGCGTAAACCTGCAGACCGTGTTCATGGTTCTGCCGCGCCAAAACTACTCCCGAACAATCGGCACCTGAGATCCGCGCTCTGCGTTGGCCACTGACTTGAGCAGATTGCCGGTGTCAGCCTCCACCAGCGCAAATGAGGCTACCTTTTTGGTCCGCTCCATACCCGCTTTAAACAAACAAATGCAGCTGTGGTGCGGGTGCTGGGCCGAGGCATACAAGATGCCGTGCAGCTCTTGCTGCCTGCAGTCTTGCGCAAACTTTTGGCTGGTCTCATAGCGCATAGACTGCAGCACGGGGTAACGCTCTTCCAGGCCGCGCAAGTCCGCCAGGCGCAAGCTTGCTCGCCCGTCAAAACTCACCAAAGAGCGTTGGGCCAGCCCGTCCCAGTAGCAACTGCGCACCTCCCTGCGAAACAGGGACTCATACAACGCAGTCTCAGGCGAGTCGGCCAAGTAGGCGGTGGGCTCGTCTGTTAAATCAAAGCGCCCAGCCAAACCTCCAAGGGGTGCAAGCACGTAACCCTTGAACCGAACGCTATCGCGCCGGGCGCTGGTACGTTGTATGCGGTGCCACGTTTGGTGGGCAGGAATTTCAATAATGGGTGGGTCAAGGTCAAGGTGTTTGAAGTTCATGGATGAGGTCAGTGCGCCTCAGCCGTTGCCAGTGCCAATATGCGCTCGGGCGCTGCGCCCTGCTCCAGTGCTGCGCGAGGAGTTTGGCCATCCAGTGCGGTGGTCGGCGACTCCAGAAACGACAGCAACTGCCAGCCGTCGCTGCTGCCCAAGGCTTTCGCCAAGGGCTGGAGTACGGGCCAGATGGCAGGCTCAAACTGCCAGCGCGGCAACTTGAAACCCCGGCGCAAATGCGCCACGCCAATGCAGCGCCCCGCCTTGATCCAGGCGTTGATCGTCACGCGGGTCGTGCCCGCCAGCTCGGCGGCTTCATCGGTGCTGATCATGTCGGCGGCTTCCATGCGCTCGCGGCGGTATTGCGCGCCAGAGCGCAGCAAAGCCTGTGTTTGAGCGGCTGTGGCGTAGGGGCTGTCAGTGGTGAGGCCATGTCGCGATTGGGCGGTTTGTGTGGCAAACGGTGAGGAAATTGTTAAGGTGTTCATGCGGGTGTTTTGGGGCGGGTGCGCGTCAAGGCGCGTTGCGCAGGTTGGCTTTGGTGGCGGAGAAGAAGCCTTCTGATTTCTGCTTCGAGCTAACCGTTCCCCATCGCTGACGGGAATATGAACGCAACCCTTTCAGTGCAACTCTTGCATTGGTCAGCCGACTGACCGCCACGACTTCGCTCGTACAAGCAGCTGCAGGTTTTTCTGGTCCGAATCGAACCAAGTTACCACTGCGCCGAATAACCTTGTAGCGCGTCAAAGCATCACGCGTTTGAATTTCACTGTCTTGCCAAGTCAACATTTGAACCTTTCAACGCCCACATCAAGTGCCGGCTTTAATGAATTTGAAAGCCAAACTGACGGACGCCAAACAAATTCTAGTTCATTTCGTATATTTCGGCAATCTCGTAAGGTTCGTTTAATTCTCGTCATGCGATTTGCGAAAACCAAACGTGAATTGGCGTCGATAACCATAAGGAAATCTAACCGTTGCCGGTAGCCGTGACTTCCAGAATTAGTCCATAGGAGAATCAAAATAAGAGCTGCTTGGGCCTGTAGTTATTGCGCCGGAGCATCATTTGATTGAATTCCTTGAATCGGCGGCAGTTTTATCTTCCCCAACTCAGGCTGGGGAAGGCCCACTCATTGAGCAGCGACTTAATTCACCTTCACAGCCCGCCAGTCAATCAAATTGTCCGCACGGTGCGGAATGTCTACCGTCTTCTTCATCGCCCAAGGAATGATCTGGTTGTGCAGTGGGATGTGTGAAATCAGTTCGTGGTCGGCTAGCAGGGCTTGCTCAATCAGACGGTTGCGGGTGGGCAAGTCGGTTTCTTTGCGGATGCGCTCGATCAGTGCGTCTTGTTGCGGATTGCTGAAGCGGCCCAGATTAAAGTTGCCGTCGCCGCCTGCGCCCACGGTGCGAATCAATGACTGCAAACTGTAAAAAGCATCAAACGTCGGTACGCCCCAGCCGAGCAGGTAAATGCTGGCTTCGTTACGCTGAATCATGGGGAAGTAGGTGGCAAACGGCAGACTGCGAAACTTTGCCTTCACGCCAATTTTTGCCCACTGCACCGTGATTGCTTGGCACAGTTGTTCGTCATTGATGTAGCGTCCTGCGCTGCAGGCAAAGTCGACTTCAAAGCCTTGCGGGTAGCCAGCATCAGCCAGCAGTTTTTGCGCTGCAGCCACGTTGTACGGAAAGCGCATATTGGCCTTGGCCGTCCAGCCGTTGACTTGTTTGGCAACCATCGCGCCGCTGGGTTCGGCCAGGTCACGCATCACCACTTTTTTAATCCCCTCAATGTCAATGGCCTGGTACAGCGCCTTGCGCACGCGCACGTCTTTGAGTGGATTTTTGCCTTTCACGCTGGAGTTGGGTAG
>JANPDQ010000230.1:0-2313 GCA_031431575.1 Polaromonas sp. | reverse complement strand
GTTATTTCTAACGAGCGGCTGTCACTCCAAACACAAGGGAAACACCATGAAAACATCCAACATTTATTCAGCTGTATTTTTAACAGTAGCCGCGCTTGGCCTGAGCGCATGCGATCGCCCTGCGGTGGTCACCACCCCAGCCGTGGTTACTGTTCCCGGCCCGGCCGGCCCTGCAGGCCCGTCAGGTAGTACCGGAACCACCGGAAATACCGGAAGTACTGGAACTACAGGCAGCACCGGGGCAACTGGCGCCACTGGTGGCACAGGCCAAAAGGGAGCCACTGGCGGCGACACCATAGTGGTTATGCCACCTGCTGCGCCTGCATCGCAATAAGCGGCAAAATAGCGCTCTAGCCCATTAATTATGGGCGTGAGCAGCTACTTAATATATAGCAAGCTTCTCAGCGACGGATGCAAAATACCTCCTGTCGCCCAAGCTCCTAGCCGCTGGTTTGCCGTATTTTTTGCACCACCGCAGTGGTTGAATACCCATCTACAAACGCAATAGCGACTGCCGTGCCGCCGTAACTTTCGACCACGGCAGTTTCAGCCAGCGTGCGCATGTCGTAGTCACCGCCTTTGACCAAGGTGTCGGGCTTCAGCTCGGTAATAATGTCAAGCGGTGTGTCTTCATCGAACCAGGTCACCAAGCTGACGGATTCAAGCGCCGCAATCACTGTGGCGCGGTCGTTCTGGTTGTTCAGTGGGCGGTCATCTCCCTTACCCAGGCGCTTGGCCGATGCGTCGGTGTTGAGCGCCACCACCAGGCTTGCGCCCAGCGCGCGTGCCGCTGCCAGATAAGTGACATGGCCGCAATGCAGCACGTCAAACACGCCATTGGTAAAAATGACTGGCTGCGGCAGATTTTTGACGCGTGCCAGCGCGTCTTCGCGCGCTACAACTTTGACTAAAAAGTGCGGTGCGCTCACACCAATTGCGGCTTGGCTTGCGCCGCGTCGGTGGGCGTGGCAATCGCGCCTGCAATCTCGCGGCCCAGCTCTTTTCGGTAGCGGTTAAGTTCTTGAACCGTTTTAAAACTCTGGTTCATCAACAGGCTCATGTTGTGCAAAATGCGCTCCACCACTTTGCCTTCCCAGACGGCGTCAAACTTGATTTGCGTATCCAGCCAGTGCTCCAGCCACTCCGGGTTAGGCAAGCGTGACTGAATGGTGTCGCGCGGGAACAAATTTTTGTTCACATGCAAATTGGTCGGGTGCAGCGCCTGGGCAGTGCGGCGCGCGCTGGCCATCAACACGCCGACTTTGACAAATGCCGCTTTCGCGTCATTGCCGAAATTGTTAATCGCTCGCTTCATGTAGCGCAGGTAGGCACCGCCGTGGCGTGCTTCGTCCTGGCTGAGCTGGGTATAGATTTTTTTAATGACGGGCTCGGTGTGCCATTCGCTGGCGCGGCGGTACCAGTGGTTGAGCCGAATCTCTCCGCAAAAATGCAGCATCAATGTTTCAAGCGGCGGTGCGGGCTCAAACTCAAAGCGCACTTCATGCAACTCTTTTTCCGTTGGGGCCAGGTCGGGCCTGAAGCGCTTGAGGTATTCCATCAGCACCAGCGAGTGTTTTTGTTCTTCAAAAAACCAGATCGACATGAAAGCAGAAAAGTCGCTGTCGTCTTTGTTGTCGCGCAAAAACATTTCAGTGGCGGGCAGCGCTGCCCACTCGGTGATCGCATTCATCTTGATGGTTTGCGCCTGCTCGTCAGTGAGCTGGGACGCGTCAAAACTTGACCACGGGATGTCTTTGTCCATGTCCCAGCGGACGGACTCCAGCTGTTTAAACAATTCGGGGTAAAGCATATGAACTCCTTTGCGCCAAAAAGCGCACTTCGCTATCTTCGTTGTATTACGCAGAAAATGCTGCGCTGGATGTTGTCGGGTTGCATCTTGCTACTGTCACAATTTTAGGCATTATTTATGACAAATGGCCCCACAACGCGGTATTGCAAGCCAGGGCGCGTGAATCCGGAATAACGATCCTCGCGTATAAACCAGCCAACTGGCGGTATTTTCCGCGTCTTCAATGTGTGAGGTTGCCATGAATTTCGCGTCCACGTCTTCGTCTCTAAAAGTGGCTGCCGCTGCTTCATGCATTGCGCTAGGCGCTATGTTTTTCGGGTCAGCACACTCTGCTGCGCCAACCGATGCTGCTTGCCCGGCCCTGCTCAAGCAAGACGTGCTGCGCCTGCAAGACGAAAAGCCGCAGTCGCTTTGCCAGTACAGCGGGAAGGTGGTTGTGGTGGTTAATACTGCAAGCTTTTGCGGCTTTACCTCACAGTACGAAGGGCTGGAGGCGCTGCACA
>JANPDQ010000229.1:0-1748 GCA_031431575.1 Polaromonas sp. | reverse complement strand
ATGATTTTCAGAGGCGGCGGCCCGCTGCCTCGCCACCCATCGCAGGTCTACCAGTTTTTACTTGAAGGTTTGCTGCTGTTTGGTTTGCTGTGGCTGTATGCACGCAAACCCAGAAAAATGGGCGAAGTATCTGGCGCGTTTTTGTTTGGCTACGGTGTCTTCAGATTTATCGCAGAGTTCTATCGCGAACCCGACGCGCACTTGGGCATTTTGCAGCTGGGCATGAGCATGGGCCAGTGGCTGTGCGTGCCGATGATTCTTGGTGGCATTGCACTTTGGGCTTGGAGTTCCAAGCAGGCGAAAACTGCCTAAAAAGGGTGTTTTAGGTGTCATTTGGGGCTGTAGCGCAATGAATATGGGCGCGAGCAGCTCCTAAATTAAGAGTGTTTAAAGCAGCGCTGGCATTTTCTTTGCGATTGTTGCCTGCGATGAAAATCAGCGCAAAGATTTGGTTTGCCCGCTGGTTGCACCAGTTTGATTCAATTTCTTAAGCCAATGACATCAAACGTGAGGCCTAAAATTTTCGATGCGCACATCCCAAGAATCCCCCGACCAGCCAGACGTCATCGCCCTGATTGCCGAGCTGGACGCCTATCAGGACACGCTTTACCCAGCCGAGGCGCGTTACGCCCTGGATCTGGCTTCGCTGACGAAATTAAACGTTATCTTTATGGTCGCGCGAGATGAGGCAGGCGTTGCTGTCGGTTGCGGTGCAGTTGTTACATCAGGCCGAGCGGGTGAGCTGAAACGAATGTACGTACGCCCACAGTACCGTGCCCAAGGCGTTGCTCGCGGCGTGCTGCTTGAACTGGAGGCGTTGTCATCAAAGGCTGGGTGCGAACATTTGTACTTGGAAACAGGGCCATACCAACCAGCGGCATTGGCTTTCTACGAAAAGCAGGGTTACGTAAAGTGCGGGCCGTTTGGGGCGTACGCCGACCACCCGCTGAGTGTTTTTATGGTGAAGCAACTTGTACGCCCAGGTTCTGCGGCCTAACCCCATCTGCAGGGCTAGATCAGCTTTGCGGCTTGGTTCAAAGTAATTGGTAAGTCTTTGATGAAAAAAGATGCTGGATTCTCCAAAAAAATGGCTCGAATAGCCTTGTAGATCAATAAATACGGGCGTAAGCAGCTATAAAAAACGTAACTCTCATTCATTCGCTTTTATCGCACTTTTGACCGTTGTAAACCGCGCCCCGCAAAATTTAAAAGTCCACGCGGCTCCGCAGCGCAAACCAGGCGCTCAAGCAAATTTCCACATCAACAAGGCCAAGTCTCACGCAACATCGTGCCGCGTTGCTTTATGCTTTAGCTAGTTGTTAATTAAGGAGTTCTGAAGTGAAAAAACTATTTCCCTCGGCTGCAGCGGCGCTGGGTGGCGTTGTAAAGGACGGCCAATTGCTGGCTGTCGGCGGCTTTGGCCTGTGCGGCATTCCTGAGGCGTTGATTGAGGCGCTCAAAGACAGCGGCGCGCAAAACCTGACGGTCATTTCAAACAACGCTGGCGTTGATGGTTTTGGCTTGGGCAAACTGCTGGAGACACGGCAAATTAAAAAAATGATTGCCAGCTACGTGGGTGAAAACAAAGAGTTTGAGCGCCAGTACCTGGCCGGTGAGCTGGAACTTGAATTCACGCCGCAGGGTACGCTCGCTGAAAAGTTGCGGGCTGGCGGCTCGGGCATTCCGGCGTTTTTCACCAAAACTGGCGTGGGCACGCTGGTGGCAGAGGGCAAAGAATTGCGCGAGTT
>JANPDQ010000228.1:0-1649 GCA_031431575.1 Polaromonas sp. | reverse complement strand
GACATCGCGGCGAATCACGCGCAGCGGCGGCACAGATGCAAGCTGCAGTACCGGTGGCAAACCAAACGCCAGCAGCAGCGTTAAACCCATGCCCATGCCGAACGCCACGGGCCACAGCGTGGCAGCAGGCAGCGCGGTTTCCACCAGCCCGGCCAGCAGCAGCACAAAGCCGTAATGCACCGCAAAGCCAATCGCCACGCCCAGCGCACTGGCAAACAGGCCAGCCAGCACAAACTCAAACGCATACGCTGCAGCAATGGTGCGTTGCGGCTGGCCCAGCACGCGTAGCATGGCGCAATCGTCTAAATGCTTGGCAGCAAAGCCACGCGCCACAATCGCCACCGCCACGGCGCTAAGCAGCGCGGCCAGCAGCGCCACCAGGTTCAAAAACTTCTCGGCCCGGTCAAGTGTTTGGCGCATTTCAGGGCTGCCAGATTCCAGCGATTCAAGCCGCACACCGCGAATGCCAGATTGTTCAAACGGTTTTTTTATCTCGTCAGCCGCCCACTTGGCGTATTCGCCCACGGCCTTGTCGTCACCCGCTACGGCAAAGCGGTAGTTGGTGCGGCTGGCGGGCTGAATCAGGCCAGTGGCCGCAACGTCTTTTTGATTGATCATGGCGCGCGGTGAAAAGCTGATGAAGCCCGCGCCCCTATCGGGCTCTTGCGTGATGACGCGGGTGACCTTAAAGCTGGAGTCGCCCATCAGCAGTGTTTGGCCGATTTTTAACCCCAGGGAATCAAGCAGCGCCGGGTCAACCCACGCTGTACCGGGCGCGGGAACGTCGCGGGTGTCTGTACCCTTGCCGTCCACGGTGTCGGCAATTTTCAAGCTGCCGCGCAGTGGGTAGCCTTCAGGCACTGCTTTAAATGCTGCCAGTTTGCTGGCGCCTCCATCGGCGTCTAGCGCCCGCGCCATGGTTGGAAAGCTGACGCTCAGAGCAGACTTCAAGCCCAGAGCCTGCGCTCTGGCAATGAACGCTGCGGGCGTAGGTTCGTCGCTGCGCAGCACCGCGTCACCGCCCAGCAATTGCCGTGCATCACGCTGCAAACCGCCCTTGAGCCGGTCGGCGAAAAACCCTACCGCCGTCAGCGCCGCCACCGCCAGCGTTACCGCAACTATCAGCAACCGCAGCTCGCCAGCACGCAAATCGCGCCAAAGCGTACGCCAGCCTAATTTGATGAAAAGTATGTTCATGGCGTAACCTTAACGCAAAGGCGCTTGCCCTAGTTGGCGGCGGGCATTTTGGGGCGGGTAGCCGGTGTGGCCACGGGCATGCTGCCAAGACGGCTCTGTAGCGCGTCCAGAAGCGGCTTGACGCCAGCACCCACCGAAATTTGCGGGTTGGAAAAGCCATCGTCTTTGCCCGCATCAATTTCGCGCTGCTTGATCAGCGGAACCGCATTAGCAAAAGCTTCGGTAAAAGAATGCGTGTTTCGCAGTTGCTCGTCAAACATCGCGCGGCCGAAAAATGTCAGCTCTGACAAGCGCCCGCAGCCATAGGACGTGTGCGTTGCGTCTGCCGCCGTCATGACCAGCGTGTTGGGGTCGGCCAGCGGCGCTATCCAGCCGCCTGAATAACACGCCGACACGGCGATTACCCGGTTGCGAATGCCCGCTTTGTCCAGCGCGGCGCGCAGCTGCTGGGG
>JANPDQ010000227.1:0-12561 GCA_031431575.1 Polaromonas sp. | reverse complement strand
CAAAGCAGCCAGCGGCACATGCACTGCCAGCGGCGCAGCCAGCAGCACCGCCGCCATCAGCGTTGCGCAATGCACCAGCCCAGACACTGGCGATGTGGCACCTGAACGCACATTGGTCACGGTGCGTGCAATGGTGCCCGTAGCGGGCATGCCGCCGAAAAACGGCACCACAAAATTAGCGATACCCTGCGCCATCAGTTCCTGGTTTGGGTCATGGCGCGGCAGGCCAGAAATTTGGTCCGCCACGCGGGCGCACAGCAGTGACTCAACCGCGCCCAGCAGCGCAATGGTGATGGTCGGCGTGATCAAAAGCCTCACCGTTTCCCATGAAAAATCTGGGAGCGCAAATGCGGGCAGCGCCTGCGGAATACCGCCGAAGCGCGAGCCAATCGTCTCAAGCGGCAGCTCTGCAAAATACGCCAATACCGTGAGCGTGACCAGCGCCACAATTGGCCCCGGCATGCGCGCCGCCAACCGCGCAGCCCGCTGCAAATGCACGCCGTCCTCAGAATGCATCATCTTGTGCAGGCGCGCGGTAACGCCTTTGCTGGCAGATTGATCGCGCCCGGCAGTGGTGAACAAACGCGGCCACACAAACAGGCCCAGCAGGCACACCAGCCCCACACCGAGCGCATAAAAATTGGTGGTGTTGATTTCACTCAGAATCACTTTGAGCTGCGAGAAAAAATCAGCGGGCATTTTGCCGACTTTCAGGCCCAGTAAGTCCTTGATTTGCGACAGCGCAATCAGCACCGCAATGCCGTTGGTAAAGCCCACCACAATGCCGACCGGCACATAGCGCACCAGCGTGCCCAGCTTGAACAGCCCCAGCAAAAAAAGCAGCACGCCTGCGCTGGCAGTGGAGATGAGCAAATTGGCTACGCCATAGCGCTCAACAATGCCGTAAACAATCACGATAAAGGCGCCCGCGGGCCCAGCAATTTGCACTGACGAGCCGCCCAGGCCTGCAACCAGCGCGCCAGCAATAATCGCCGTCCAGATACCCGATTCAGGCGGCAAACCGCTGGCAATTGCAAACGCCATGGCCAAAGGCAGCGCGACAATGCCGACGGTAAAACCGGCCCCAGCGTCTTTGTAAAACCGGTCTTTGGAGTAGCCTTTTAGGGCTGAAGTCAGGCGGGGTTGAAACGGGGCCAAATACGGTGGAAGGTGCATGACGCTCCGTCAGTCAGTGCTTAATCGGCGGGGCGTATCGTTAGTCTTTGAGTCGGCAGATCGCTTCTCAAAGCAGAGCCCGATTCCTTCATATCTAAAAATATGCTCTTCCCATCTGACGTGACGGTGAATTTCGTACCGCCAACGATGCCTATTTGTCTGCGCAACTCAATGGGTATGGTGATGCGGCCGTTGCGTCGGATGATTGCAGTGGCCTCAATGTCTGCCGTCATACATGTCCCTTAATGAAAATGAACCTCGAGCTTACTTGACGCGTATGCCGGGCTGCGCACCTGGTGTTGGCTCCAGCACGAAAATACCAGGGTGCGTTTTTTCGTCTGAGTGGCTTGCGGCAAGTACCATGCCTGCGCTGATGCCAAACTTCATTTTGCGCGGGGCCAGGTTGGCGACCATGACGGTGTGTTTGCCAATCAGGTCTTCGGGCTTGTAGGCGCTGGCAATGCCGCTGAACACGTTGCGCAGGATGGGACGTCCTTCCAGGTCGGTTCCTTCGCCCACATCCAGCGTCAGGCGCAGCAGCTTGACGGAGCCATCAACTGCTTCGCAATTGACGATTTTGGCGATGCGCAGGTCAATTTTGGTGAAGTCGTCAATCGTAATTAGGGGGGCGAAAGCTTCGCCCCCCTGATCGCGCCCTCTCCCGCCCGCGGGAGAGGGCTGGGGTGAGGGGATCACCGCAGAACCGATCGCTATTAATTCAGTAGCTGCTTGCGCCCGTATTTCTTGCGCTGGAGGCTCAAACAATGCATCAAGTTGCTCTGGGGTGACGCGTTCTGTAAGTTTGTTGTATTTATTTATTTGATGGCCTTCCGGAAGGAACTCGGTAGCCAAACTCCATTGATTTAGGTCAACTTTTAAAAAATCACCGCACTCTTCGGCCATCCGAGGCAAAACTGGCTTTAAGTACAAAGCTAAAAGCCGGAATGCATTGACGGCATTTGTACAAACCCAATGCAATTGGGTTTTAGTTGCATCTATGTTTTTTGCAAGTTTCCAAGGTTGCTCTTCCGCTATGTATTCATTGACATGGTCAGCCAGCGCCATGATTTCACGCATTGCCTTACCATATTCACGTTCATCGTAGAACTTTGCAATGACTGGCTGTGCCTCCTGCGTTGCATGCAGTGCGGCGCATACAGGTGCCAGAGTTCTTGTGTTTGCAACAATGAGCGAGCCTATTTGAACGGCTGCTAGCCGACCATCAAAGTGCGTATGAAGAATTGGACTAATGCGACTAGCAATATTGACGAGTTTCCCTACCAAATCCGAATTCACACGAGCCATGAAATCATCAGCATTAAAGTCAATGTCTTCATTCTTCGCATTCAACTTCGCGGCCAAGTAATACCGCAGCCACTCCGGGTTCATGCCCAGGCTCAGGTACTTGAGCGGGTCCAGGCCCGTGCCCCGACTTTTGCTCATTTTTTCGCCGTTGTTCACTGTCAAAAAGCCATGCACGTGGATCTTGTCGGGCGTTTTGCGGCCACTGAACTTGAGCATGGCGGGCCAGAACAGCGTGTGAAAGGTCACGATGTCTTTGCCGATGAAGTGGTGTTGCTCGACTGGTGAATCCTTGGCGATATATTCATCGAAGCTACGCGTCTCCCCATAGCTTTTTTGCGGACCGCCTTTATTGAACCAGTCTTTCAGCGAGGCCAAATACCCCACAGGCGCGTCCAGCCACACATAAAAGTACTTGCCCGGCGCATCAGGTATCTCAATACCAAAATACGGCGCATCACGGCTGATGTCCCAGTCGCCCAGGCCTTCGCTTTTGCTGCCGTCGGGGTTGGTACGCACGCTGAACCACTCTTTGACCTTGTTGGCAACTTCTGCTTGAAGGCGAGGTTTTCCGTTTTCATCGTTACCCTGCGTCCACTCCTGCAAAAATTCAACACAGCGCGGGTCAGACAACTTGAAGAAAAAATGCTCAGAGCTTTTCAGCACCGGAGTTGCACCCGACAAAGCTGAATACGGGTTGATCAAATCAGTCGGTGCATACACCGCGCCGCAGTTTTCACAGTTGTCGCCGTACTGGTCTTTGGCACCGCATTTCGGGCATGTGCCCTTGATGTACCGATCTGGCAAAAACATCTTCTTTTCAGGGTCAAAGAACTGCTCGATGGTTTTGACATCAATCAAATCGTTGGCTTTGAGGTCACGGTAAATCTGCCGCGCCAACTCGTGATTTTCAGGCGAATCGGTCGAGCTCCAGTTGTCAAACTTGATGTGGAAACCGTCCAGATATTCTTTGCGCCCAGCCGCAATATCGGCCACAAACTGCTCCGGCGTCACGCCCGCTTTTTCAGCCGCAATCATGATGGGCGCGCCGTGCGCGTCGTCCGCACCGACAAAATTCACCACATTGCCCTGCATGCGTTGAAACCGCACCCAGATATCAGCCTGGATGTATTCCATGATGTGGCCAATGTGAAATTTGCCGTTGGCGTAGGGCAGGGCAGTGGTAACGAACAGTTGGCGGGTCATGGGTAGTGTTTCTTATTGGGGGGACGTGCTATTTTAGGTGGCTTGGCTACACTGAAGTGCGCTTAACAAAAACCCCAACATGCCCACTACAGACCAACTACTACAAGCACTCGCCGCCGTCATTGACCCCAACACTGGCAAAAGCTTCGCTGACAGCAGAGCGATAAAACACCTGAAGATGGATGGCAGCGCTGCCTCTTTTGAGCTTGAACTGGCGTACCCCGCCAAAAGCCAGCACGCTGAATTTGAAAAAGCTTTGACCGCCGCCGCCATTGCAGTCAATGGCGTGGGCAGCGTCAACATCACTACCACCACCCAGGTTGCATCGCACAGCGTGCAGCGCGGCGTGCAGTTGCTGCCGGGTGTTAAAAACATTATTGCAGTGGCGTCTGGCAAGGGCGGCGTTGGTAAAAGTACGACTGCAGTGAACTTGGCACTGGCCTTGGCGGCTGAAGGCGCAAGCGTTGGCCTGCTGGACGCTGACATTTATGGCCCCAGCATTCCGATGATGATGGGCGTGACGGGCAAGCCTGAAAGCGCTGACGGCAAAAGCATGGAGCCGATGCTCGGCCATGGCCTGCAGGTGATGTCGATTGGATTTTTGGTCGAGCCTGACCAAGCCATGATCTGGCGCGGCCCCATGGCTACGCAGGCGCTGGACCAGCTGCTGCGGCAAACTGCGTGGAAAGACCTCGACTACCTGATTGTTGACATGCCGCCAGGCACCGGTGACATTCAGCTCACGCTCAGCCAGCGTGTTCCGCTAACCGGCGCGGTGATTGTCACCACACCGCAAGACATTGCCCTGCTGGATGCCAAAAAAGGCATCAAAATGTTTGAAAAAGTCGGCGTACCGATATTGGGCATCGTTGAAAACATGGCCGTGCACGTTTGCACAAAATGCGGCCATATTGAGCATATTTTTGGAGAAGACGGCGGCAAAAAAATGGCGGCTGACTACCAGATGGACTACCTGGGCGGCTTGCCGCTAGACATGCAAATACGTTTGCAGGCCGACGGCGGCACGCCAACCGTGGTGGCCGACCCTAAGGGAGGCGTTGCAGGGTTGTACAAGGCCATTGCCCGTAAATTAGCAGTGTCAGTCGCGGCCAAAGCCAAAGACTTTTCCAGTAAATTCCCGAGCATCACGATTTCAAAAGACACTTAAATACTTAAATACAAGCAAGCGCAATGAATTTGCTGTCATCGCTTAGATATTTGGCCGCGCTGGACGAGCACAAACACTTCGGCCGCGCCGCCGCAGCCTGCCACATTACGCAGCCCGCGTTGTCTAACGCGCTGCGCGCACTGGAAGACGAGTTCGGCATCGCCATAGTCACGCGCGGCAGGTCGTTTGGCGGCTTCACGCCCGAAGGCGCACGGGTGCTGGCCAGTGCGCAGCGCATGCTGCATGAGCGCGAGCTGCTGCAGCAAGACCTGAATAGCGTTGCAGGCAGCCCCCACGGCGTGTTGACGATTGGCGCGGTACCAACTGCAATCCCGGTTGCAGCGCGTTTTGCGGCCATGCTGCAAGTGCGCCACCCTGGTATTTCAGCGGTGGTTCGCTCGCTCAGCTCATCCGATCTGGAGGCCGGGCTGGAGAATTTTTCCCTCGACATGGGCCTGGGCTACACCGACCGCATGGCCAAGCACGGTGCCAAATTGCGGCACGTACACCAATATTCCGAGCACTATTTTTTAGTGCGCAAAGCTGGCGTGGAACACACCGAGCAAATGCAAATTGGCCCAAAAGTCACTTGGCATGAAGCTGCGCAGCTACCGCTTTGCCTGCTTACCCGCGAGATGTTCAACCGCACCATTATTGATGCCGCCTTTGCGCAAGCTGGTGTGTCGGTCAAGCCAGTGATTGAAACCAATTCCATTCTCACGTTGGCCATCAGCGTAGTGGTTGGTGATGTGTGCAGCGTGATGCCGGGCGCATTGATCAGCGCGGTGCGTGGCTACCGTGAGTTAGAGGCGTTGCCGCTCGTTGGCCCAGACATCAAAACGCCAATCGGCTTCATGCTGCAGGGGTCCAGCCGCACGTCACGAACGCTGGACGCTGCGCTCTCGATGGCCCAAGACGCCGCCTGGCTGCGCCATGCGGCGGCGCACAGCGGCCTGCTCGCGCCTTGAAGCCTCAGCGCCTTGGCGCATTGGTTTAGTTTTTGAATCAGGCCATCATTGAATTCAATTTGACGGGCTTGCCAGTTTGCCCAACACTTGGATCGAAGGAATGTTTTTGACCAGCTGGTCAAGCAGGGCTGAGCCAAAAGGAGCGATTCAATGACCAAGCAAAAAATCGAGTTTTATAGTGGCCCAGCGGGCGGCTGGGGGGCGTTGCGCAGTGTGGCGCACGCCTTGCTGGCGCAAGACATTCCGGTCAAGGGTGCGAAGACGCTACTGTCTGCCAACCAGCCTGATGGGTTTGATTGCCCCGGTTGCGCGTGGCCAGACCGCAACCACGCGTCGTCGTTTGAGTTCTGTGAAAACGGTGCCAAGGCAGTCGCTGCGGAAGCCACGTCGCGGCGGGTTGAAGCCGCTTTTTTTGCGGAGCACACCGTCAAACAACTGGCTGATAAAAGTGATTTTTGGCTGGAAGACCAGGGCCGATTGACCGAGCCCATGGTGTACGACGCAGCGCTAGATAAATACAAGCCGATTGCATGGGACGCCGCGTTTGAGCTGATTGCCAGCCGCCTGAATGCGTTGCCAGACCCAAATCAGGCCATTTTTTACACGTCGGGTCGGGCCAGTAACGAAGCAGCGTTTTTGTACCAATTGTTCGTGCGCGAATACGGCACCAACAACTTTCCTGATTGCTCCAACATGTGCCATGAGCCAAGCGGCGTAGGCATGCGGGCGCAAATTGGCGTGGGCAAGGGCACGGTTACGCTCGATGATTTTGAAAAAGCCGACGCTATATTTATATTCGGGCAAAACCCCGGCACCAACCACCCGCGCATGCTGGGTGAGCTGCGTGCGGCCAACAAGCGCGGTGCAAAAATTGTGTCGTTCAACCCACTTAAAGAGCGTGGGCTGGAGCGCTTTGCCGACCCGCAGAGCAAAGTTGAAATGGCCACGATGGGCGAAACCGCGATCACCACGCACTATTTTCAGTTGCGCATTGGCGGTGACTTTGCGTTGGCCAAGGGCATGATGAAGCATTTGCTGGCGTGCGAAGACGCGGGCCAGCCGACGCTGGACCATGCTTTTATGGCCGAGCACACGGTGGGGTTTGATGCGCTGGCCGATGACTTGCGCGCTGAGTCTTGGGCGCTGCTGGAACAAGAATCTGGTTTAAGCCAGGCCGAAATTTGCGCTGCGGCTGACGTGTACCGCGGCGCTGGCAGCGCCATTTTTTGCTGGGGCATGGGCATCACGCAGCATGCAAATTCAGTAGCCACCATTCAAATGCTGGTTAATTTGCTGCTCATGCGCGGCAACATTGGCCGGCCCGGTGCGGGGCCGTGCCCGGTGCGTGGCCACAGCAATGTGCAGGGCGACCGCACCATGGGCATTTGGGAAAAGCCACCCACCAGTTTGCTGGACAAACTCAAGGAAGTTTTCGGTTTTGAGCCGCCGCGTGAAAACGGCGTGGACACCGTTGAAGCCATCAAATTAATGCTGTCTGGCGGTGGCAAGGTGTTTTTTGCCTTGGGCGGTAATTTTGCCGCAGCTACGCCCGACACCTACGTGACGTACAAAGCCCTGCGCAATTGCGACCTTACCGTGCACGTTACGACCAAGCTCAACCGCAGCCATGTGGTGCATGGCCGCGAGGCATTGATATTGCCGTGTTTGGGGCGCACTGAAGTGGATTTGCAGGCCAGCGGCCCGCAAGGCGTGACGGTGGAAGACTCTATGAGCATGGTGCATATTTCGGTCGGCATCAATCCGCCCGCGTCGCCGCAGTTGCTGTCTGAGCCCGCCATCGTGGCGCGTCTGGCGCAGGCCACCATCGGCCACCGCAGCACGACAAACTGGCTGCATTTAATTGAAGACTACAGCCGCATACGTGACAAGATCGAAGCCGTTTTTGTCGACTTCAAAGACTTCAACACCCGCGTTGCCAACCCGGGCGGCTTCAGGTTGCGCAATACCGCCAGTGAACGGGTGTGGAACACAGCTGCAAAAAAAGCCACCTTTTTCTCGCATGCAGTACCGCTTGACAGCCCATCGCACCGGGCCCGCGCCAGCCAGCGCGACACATTGGTGTTTACTCTGCTCACCACGCGCTCGCATGACCAGTACAACACCACGATTTATGGCCATGACGACCGCTACCGGGGTGTGTTCGGGCAGCGCCGGGTGGTGTTTATTAACGCGGAAGACATCAAGGCGCTGGGCATGAAAGATGGCGACTGGATTGATATCAAAACTGTTTGGGAAGGCGCAAGTTCAGACACCGACCAGGAACGCCGTGCCAACCGCTTTAAATTAGTGGCGTACAACATTCCGCGCGGCAATCTGGCCGCCTACTATCCTGAAACCAATCCGCTGGTGCCGCTGGCGTCGGTGGCGCTCAACGCTGGCACGCCTGCGTCCAAGTCAATTCCCGTTGTGCTGGTGGCGCATGTCGCACCCGGCGGTGAGGCGGCAAACTCCCCAGAGCGGCTGGACGTCAACCAGACGATTGAAGCAGCCGCCTGAATTGAAGTGCTACCGATTGTGGGCAAGCCATCAGAGATCGATGATTTTTCTGCTGCTATTTTGCTTGCGCTGATCGGCGATGCAAGTGCGGCAGGTGTGTCGGTTCCGCGCTTGGGCAAGGCGCTGAACCGCAGCGCCAGCGTGGTAATGCGGCAACTCACCTTGATGGGTGATGTGTGCGGTGTGGGTTGGGTTCACGTTCAGCCAGTAGATGACCGGTTCATGGTCACGCTGACCGATGCGGGGCGCGACGTCATTACCAGCCACGCGCAATCTGGCCAACAATAACGCGCATGGTTATTGATAAAACATCGGGCATTCCTGAATCTTTGGTAAGCCACCCAGTCAGCGTTTTTGCGGACGCTGCGTGTGTGCCAGGCGGCGTTGTGCACCAAGACATGCTGGCCGCTGAAGTGCCGGTAGCATTTGTTTTTAACGGCATTTCGCATGCCGTAATGATGGCAACACCGCAGGACCTGGAAGCCTTTGCCCTGGGTTTTGCCTTGAGCGAAGGCATTGTTGTAAACGCTGGTGAAGTGCGCGGTATAGATCTTGTTGTGGCCGATGCTTCGCAGGCAGGGCTGCCTGCGGGCATGGCGGCGATTGAGGTGCAGGTTGAAGTGTCTGCCAGAAGTTTCGAGCAGCTCAAGGCACACCGCCGCGTGTTGGCAGGGCGCACTGGCTGCGGCGTGTGCGGCGTTGAAAGCCTTGCTGCACTGGACTTGCTTGGCGCGCCAGTCGCGCCCAACGACTGGACTGGCCGCATTGATGCCGTACTGGTATTACGGGCGTTTTCGCAACTCCAGGAGCAGCAACCGCTCAACGCCGAATCAGGTGCACTGCACGCAGCTGGCTGGGCCACGCTTGACGGCCAGCTGGCGCACGTATTTGAAGACGTAGGCCGACACAACGCCCTCGATAAACTGCTGGGCACTCTTGCTAAAAGTGGGCAGTTGGGCACGCCCGGCTTCGTGATCATGTCTAGCCGGGCCAGCCACGAGCTGGTGCGCAAATGCGCCCGGCTGGGCGTGGCTGCGCTGGCAACCATTTCAGCTCCAACGTCAATGGGGGTGCGTATGGCCGAGCTTTCAGGCGTGCGCCTGTGGGGCTTGTGCCGCGCGCCCCGTGCTGTGCTGTACGCACCCGGCGCTGGCAATGCTGGCATTCAATAATTGAATCAGTCTATTTTTAGATTCAATTTGACCCAGCGTGGCCCATGCCCAACACTCGCTGCTGCGGGCAAGCCGCGAAAGTGGTGAAGACTCATCAATCACGCAGCCTTTATCGGCAACGAAACCAAAAGGGACAAACGCATGTCAGGAATACTGGATAAAGAACGCATCATTGCCGGGCCGGGGTTTAACCGCTGGCTGGTTCCGCCCGCTGCACTGGCGATTCATTTGTGTATTGGCATGGCGTACGGTTTTTCGGTGTTCTGGTTGCCGTTGTCAAAAGCGCTGGGCATCAAAGACGCGATTAAATGCGGCCCAGAGGTTGGCTTTTTTCAAGAGTTGTTCACTACCAGTTGTGACTGGAAAATCTCCACCCTCGGCTGGATGTACACGCTGTTTTTTGTGTTGCTAGGCTCGTCTGCTGCGACATGGGGCGGCTGGCTGGAACGCTCTGGCCCGCGCAAGGCTGGTGTGGTGTCGGCGTGCTGCTGGTGCGGCGGCATGTTGATCTCAGCGCTGGGCATCTACACGCACCAGTTCTGGCTCATGATTTTGGGCAGTGGCGTGATTGGCGGCATCGGGTTGGGGCTGGGCTACATCTCCCCCGTATCAACACTCATCAAATGGTTTCCAGACCGGCGCGGTATGGCCACCGGCATGGCCATCATGGGCTTTGGCGGCGGCGCAATGATTGGCTCGCCACTGGCGGCTGACCTCATGAAGTACTTTGCTACGCCAACCAGCGTTGGCGTGGCACAAACATTTGTGGTGATGGCGCTGGTGTACTTTGTTTTCATGATGGCGGGCGCTTTTGGCTACCGCGTACCTGAAACCGGCTGGAAGCCAGCAGGCTGGACACCACCACCAGCGCAGGTTGCCAACACGATGATCACGCAGCGCCACGTACACGTGAAAAGAGTTTGGGGCATTCCCCAGTTTTGGCTGATTTGGGTCGTGCTTTGCATGAATGTGTCGGCGGGCATCGGCGTGATTGGCATGGCATCACCCATGTTGCAGGAAGTGTTTGGCGGCTCGCTGATTGGCGTGGCCAAGAAGTTTGGTGAACTTGACAAAGGCCAGTTGGCTGCCATTGCCACGGTGGCTGCAGGCTTTACCGCACTGCTGAGCTTGTTCAATATTGGCGGCCGGTTTTTCTGGGCCAGCTTGTCCGACAAGATGGGCCGCAAAGTCACTTACATCGTATTTTTTGTGCTGGGCGGTTTGATGTACGCCAGCGTGCCCGGCAGCGCAAGTGCGGGCAGCATTGTGCTGTTTGTAGGTGCTTTTTGCGTTATTTTGAGCATGTACGGCGGTGGTTTTGCCACTGTGCCTGCGTATTTGGCTGACCTGTTTGGCACGCAAATGGTGGGCGCCATTCATGGCCGCTTGCTGACCGCCTGGGCTACGGCTGGTGTGTTGGGCCCGGTGGTGGTGAACTATATGCGCGAGTACCAGCTTGGCCTGGGCATTCCGCGCGAGCAGGTGTACAACCAGACCATGTACATCTTGGTGGGCATGCTGGTGGTGGGGCTGGTGTGTAACCTGCTCGTCAAGCCGCTGGATGCCAAATGGTTTATGACTGATGCCGAATTGGCCGCTGAGAAAAAACTGGCGCATGAAAAAATGGCCGCGTCTGAAGTTGGTAGCAGCTCTGACACATCTACCGTCAGCCCGCTGCTGGTGGCGTTTGCCTGGACAGCAGTCGGTTTGCCATTGGCGTGGGGCGTGTACCGCACATTGCAAAGCGTGGCCAAATTCTTTGCTTGATGCTTTGACAGGTTCACGAAAGGTGTTTTAAGGCTGTTTTAGGCATATTTTTAAGCTTAAACGGCCCATAGCCCAATAAATAAGGGCGTAAGCAGCTATTAAAATAATAGTAAATTTGATTGAGTGGTGCGTTGCGGTTTTACTGCATCGCGCCATTTTTACGTTTGGCCGCACCACTTAGCGCAGCTTGTGTTGTGGTTGAAGTGTCATATGGGTGAGCGCAGTGTCGTGGCATCATCCAGCGCATGAACGATGCATCTTTACCAAGTCCAACACTAGCCCTGGCGCAGGGCACTGGCAACCAGCCGATGACTTCGCCCGCTTCGTTAGCCACAACCCGCTGGCTGACCGAGGGCTTGCGCGCTGGTGTTTTTCTGGTGCCGCGTACTGCGGGCTGCGCGCCTACTGCGCTGCAAGCCGCGTTTCTCACAATTTTGTTTTTTGCTTTTGAGACAGTGCTCGCACGGCTTGAAGTCTTTGGCCCCGCTGTTTTTAACGCGCAGGCGTGGCTTTCTGGCTGGTGGTCCTGGCTGGTTTTTCTTGGTGCGGCGTGGTGGGTATTGCCCATTGCTATTGATGCGCCAAATGGTCACCGCGTAAGCCGCCTCGCAGCATTTTTTGTGTTGTCCCTGGGCGCTGCGGTGCCCAGCCTGGCGGCCTATGGTTTGCTGCAAGCAGCTTTCAGCCAGCGCTGGGTGGTGGCCAATGCCTTGTCCGGCCCCTCGGCGTACTGGGCAATTTACGCTGTGTTTTTGGTGTGGTCGTTTGGTGCGCTGGCAGTGCTGTTGCGCCGCTTTATCGGCTGGTCTGCACGCAATGCGGTTTTCATGCTGCTCATGGTGGCGTGTACTGGCATAAGCATTTGGCAGCTGGACCAACGCACTTGGCAAGAAGACTATTCAGAGCAGCGCATGCTGGACGCCGCCAAGCCTCGTCTGCGGCTGAGCCAGCAAGCATTTGAAGCGCAGCAGGCGTTGTGGCAAACAAAAGTAGATGCGCTTGCGCCCCAGCGCGAAGGAATCACCGATGTGTACGGACTCGTATTTGCACCGTATGCCAGTGAGGACGTCTTCAAACGCGAGGCTGCATTGGTCAATAGCGTGCTCGACGAGCGTTTTGATGCAAAGGGCAGGGTGCTGCAGTTGCTTAACCACGGCGCTACCTTACAAACCCATTTGTGGGCAACGCCCCTCAACATTGAGCGCGCGATTAACGCATTGGCCAGCAAAATGGATTTAGACAACGACTTGCTGGTGGTCTACCTCACGTCGCATGGCGGCAGTGA
>JANPDQ010000226.1:0-1884 GCA_031431575.1 Polaromonas sp. | reverse complement strand
TTTAGGTAACCAAGCTTTTTTTATTGAACTCAGGCTGCTGCCATTCGCCTGAGACCAAAACTTGGCGCAAATTTTCAACCGCATTCCACACGTCTTCAAAGCTGGTGTAAAGCGGGGTGAAGCCGAAGCGAAGAATGTCTAAATGCGCAGCGCCATCACCAGCCCGGAAGTCGCCAATCACGCCGCGTGCGATCAGCGCTTGCACGATGGCGTAAGCACCTTCGCTGCGAGTTAGGCAAACCTGCGAGCCACGCTCGGCGTGTTCGCGCGGTGTGGCCAGGCCCAAGCCGTAGCCTGCGCAGCGCTCTTCCACCAGCAAGATGAACAGATCAGTTAATGCCAATGATTTTTTGCGCAGTGCCGCCATGCCGCCCAAAGGCTGCGCGGCAAGTACCGTGTCTAGCCCACATTCAAGCGCCGTCATGTTCAATATGGGTTGGGTGCCGCACAAGTAGCGGTTGATGCCTGCTGCAGGTTGGTAGTCAGGTGTGAAGGCAAACGGTGCGCTGTGGCCCCACCAGCCTGCTAGCGGTTGCCACACATCGCATGCGGCGTGCTTGGGGTTGACCCAAACGAATGCTGGTGCGCCAGGACCACCGTTCAAGTATTTGTAGCCGCAACCCACGGCAAAGTCTGCTTTGGCATCCCTCAAGTCGACCGGCACTGCGCCCGCGCTGTGGGCCAGGTCCCACACGCACAGCACGCCTGCTGTGTGGGCTGCGGTGGTGACTGCTTTCATGTCGTGCATTGCGCCGGTGCGGTAGTTAACGTGGGTCAGCATCAGCACGGCGACGTCTGGGGTTAACGCTGCTTCAATTTCGTCGGCCTCCACCAGCACCAGCGTCAAGCCGCGCTCTTTGCACAATGCTTCGGCAATGTACAAATCCGTCGGGAAGTTGCTTCGTTCGCTAACCAACGTTTTGCGCTTGGGCGTGTCAATGTTTGCGATGCTCAATGCAGTTGAAAGCACTTTGAACAAATTAATCGACGTGCTGTCGGTAGCCACCACTTCGCCTGCGCCCGCACCAATCAGTTGTGCAATTTTGTCGCCCAAGCGCTGCGGCATGTCAAACCAGCCTGCGCTGTTCCAAGAGCGAATCAGGCCTTGGCCCCACTCTTCGGTCACTGCTTTGGCAACACGCGCAGCGGCAGTGTTGGGCATTACGCCGAGTGAATTACCGTCGAGGTAAATCACGCCTTCAGGCAAAGTGAATTGGTTGCGCAGGTCTCGTAGCGGGTCTTGCGCATCGAGTGCGCGGCAGTCTTGTGAAGTGGTCATTAAATTAAAGTTCTCGCAGGATGGCGCGTACGGGCGAAGCATCAGCACGCATCAGTTTCAAGGGCAGGGCGATCAGCTCATAGTCGCCCTCGGGTACCTCGTCCAGCACCAGGCATTCAAGCACCCGCATATTGTTTGCCAATAGTTGGTGGTGGCTGGGCAAACTCTGGCTACTGGCCGGGTCAACGCTGGGTGTGTCGATGCCCACCAACGCTACATTTTTAGTAGCTAATAGCGCAAGTGTTTCAGGCGCTATGGCCGTAAATGATGCCCATTCCTGACTGGCAGAACGCGCAGTGCGCATCAGCACACGCTCTGGCAAATCAGCCATCGCGTGCGATATGTGTTCCGGCAACACCAACGGGCCGCAGTCCATGCAGTGAATCACGCGGCACGGGCCGAGGTAAGGTGCCAAGTCAAGTTCGCCCGGCGTTGCGCCACCATTGGCGTAGTGCATAGGCGCGTCGGCATGCGCTCCGGTGTGTGGCGACAGCGTGATGCTGTTGACGTTGACCGGGCAACCCGGCGTGAGAGAAAAATGCAGGCGCTGCGAGTAAGCCGTGTCTCCGGGGAACACGGCAGCGCGCTCATCGACAGGAGGCGAG
>JANPDQ010000225.1:0-1634 GCA_031431575.1 Polaromonas sp. | reverse complement strand
GGGTGCAAGGGCTGCGTTAGCCCACTATTTTGACAGGTAAGCGCCATGATCCATACCCGCCTTGAACACGACTCCTTCGGCCCTATTTCGGTATCGTTTGACAGGCTGTGGGGCGCGCAAACGCAGCGGTCACTGCAAAATTTTGATATTTCAGGCGAGCTGATGCCGCGAGAAATCATTTGTGCGCTGGCGCAAATCAAGCGCTCGTCAAGCATCGTCAACCATGCGCTCGGTTTGCAAAGCGAAGCGATTAGTAACGCCATCGTGGCAGCGGCTGATGAAGTGATTGCCGGGCAGCACGCTGGCGAATTCCCGCTGGTGGTTTGGCAAACCGGCTCGGGCACGCAGACAAACATGAATGTCAATGAGGTGCTGGCCAACAGGGCAAGTGAATTGATGGGTGGGCAGCGGGGGGAAGGGCGTTTGGTGCACCCGAATGACGACGTGAACCGCAGCCAGTCGTCGAACGACGTGTTTCCCACCGCCATGCACATTGCTGCGGTGGTTGGCATCACTGAACAGTTGTTGCCGGCCATCGAAAAGCTGCGCAAAACGCTGGCGCAAAAATCAAAAGAGTTTGAAAGCATCGTCAAAATTGGCCGTACCCATTTGCAAGACGCCACGCCGCTTACGCTGGGTCAAGAATTTTCAGGGTACGTGGCGCAACTTGAGCAGGGTGAAAAACACCTGCACGCCGCGTTGCCGCATTTGTATGAGCTGGCACTTGGCGGCACTGCAGTCGGCACCGGCCTGAACGCGCCTAAAACCTACGCACACGATGTAGCCGTTGAGCTGGCCGATTTGACCGCGCTGCCGTTTGTCACCGCGCCAAACAAGTTTGAAGCGCTGGCGTCATGCGATGCACTCGTGCATGCCCACGGCGCATTAAAAACACTGGCGGCCAGCGCCATGAAAATTGCCAACGACATCCGGTGGCTGGCCAGCGGGCCACGCAGTGGCATTGGTGAGCTGAGTATTCCTGAAAACGAACCTGGCTCGTCCATCATGCCCGGAAAGGTCAACCCGACACAAAGCGAAGCGTTGACCATGCTGTGTGCGCAGGTGTTTGGCAATGATGTGGCGGTTAATTTTGGCGGCGCGTCGGGTAACTTTGAGCTGAATGTTTTCAGGCCCATGATTGCGAATAACTTTTTGCAAAGCGTGCGCTTGTTAGCAGACGGGTTGATCAGCTTCAACGACCACTGTGCGGTGGGCATTGAGCCAAATCTAGAACATATTGCAGAGCTGTTGGGCGGCTCGCTCATGCTGGTGACGGCGCTCAACCCACACATTGGTTATGACAAGGCCGCTTTCATCGCCAAAAAAGCGCACAAAGAAGGCAGCAGTTTGCGCGCTGCAGCCATTGCGTCTGGCCATGTGACAGCCGATCAGTTTGATGCCTGGGTGGTGCCTGCAAAAATGACGCACCCGTGAGTGACGCCAGTGTTTAGTGTTTTTGCGATGCAATGCTTGACATCACTTTGTCGGTGTAAGCAATAGCCAGTGCTGAGAGTAAAAACGCAATGTGAATCACGGTTTGCGCGATCAGCACCCGGTCGGTGTAGTTGTCAGCGTTAATGAAAGTTTTCAGTAAATGAATTGAGCTGATGCCGATGATGGCAGTGGCCAGCTTG
>JANPDQ010000224.1:0-1825 GCA_031431575.1 Polaromonas sp. | reverse complement strand
TTGTGGAAAACATCTGACCAGGGCGGCACGCCCAACCACGCGCTGTGGAAGCGATTTGACGACGCGTGCAATGAATCGTACAAAGTGGTTGAAGCGTGGCTTGAAACAGTAAAAGAGCAAACCGAGGCCGTAAAAGCCCAGCGCCAGGTTTTGATTGATGAAGTCACCACTTGGGCTGCTGCGAATGCTTCAAGCACCGACTGGAAAATGCACATCTGCAGCCTGAACGGCTTCGTCGAAAAGTGGCAAAACGGCGGACACCTGAGTGAAAAAGCCTTTGCCGAAATCCAGCCGCTGTGGAAATCCGCCATGGACATCGCCGATGCGCCCCTGAAAGCCGCACGCGCCGATGCCATCGCGCGCCGCAAAGCCATGATTGAAGAAGCGCAAGTTCTGGGTGCCGAGCCCGTGCTGCATATTGATGCCGTCAAGCACCTGCAGCAGCGCTGGCAGCATGAGGCGCAGGGCGTACCCATTGAGCGCAAGCAAGAGCAAAAAATGTGGGACGCGTTTCGCAAACCGATTGACGACGCGTTTCAGCGCAAAACCCTTGAGCGTGAAAAAGCCGCCGAACAGCACAACAGGGCTTTGGGCGAGTTTGACCGCATGGTGCTCGATGCCGCCAAAGCCGTTGAGGCCGCAACTGCCAGCGGCGACGCGCAGCAAATTCATGCAGCTGCCAAAGCACTTGAAGCGATTGTGCGCGGCCAGGTGCCGGTTGCCGCACCACCTCCAGATGCGGCTCCAGGTGCCAATTTAGTATCAAATGATGCTGTAGCCCAAGAAATACAGGCGCAAGCAGCTCCTGAATCAATAGCACTTGACGCGCCTGCAGCTGGCGCTGCTGAACACGTGGCCAGCGTTGATGAAGCCGCCGCCATTGAAGAAACTGCCATTGCCGAAGGTGAAGCGAAAGCCGAAAACGAACCGCAAGCCGAGACAAGCCAAGAAGCCGCGCCAGCCGCCACCCCGCCAAAACCAGCCAAGCCAGTTGTCGCCATGCGCGGCGACGACCGCCCCGGTGCACGCCGCGCCGAGCCTGCTCCCGCCGCTGGATCGGGCCGTGGCGGCAAGTTCGGTGACCGCAAAGACGCTGGCAAACCGGGTGGCAAGCCAGGCGGCAAGCCTGGTGGCCCACGCCAGAGCACCGACAACAAGTTTGAGCCGTACCGCCCCGAGCGCGAAGACCGCCCACGGTTTGCCGACCGTGACCAGCGCCCCGCGTTCGAAGAGCGTGGCCCGCGCCTGGGCGACGCAGCCTTCCGCGCCCAGCGCGACGCGTTTGACGCCGCCAACAATGCGCTGAAAAAGCTGCACGTTCAGGCCCACGGCGAAGTGTTGACCAATGTGATTTCTGCTTGGGAAAAGCGCGACGCAACCCTGCTGCCAAGCGTGCAGGATTTGGGCAAAGCCGTCACGGCCAGCGTGCTGGGCACATGGGCCAAAGCCGTTGCTGCTCCTTCGGGCAAAGACGCTGCCGAATCCCTGCTGCGCCTGGAGATGGCTGCCGACGTACCCACCCCGGCCGAGCACATCAGCGCCCGCCGCATGATGCAACTGCAACTGTTGACCAAGCGCAACGCGCCTGCACCAGCCGAGACATGGGGTGAAGACACCGCCAAAGTGCTGGCTGGTGAGTTTGACGCTGGCAATGCCCGCCGTGTGCAGACGGTGTTGAAGGTGTTGCTCAAGCGTTAAATGACGCCAAAGTGACCCAAAAGTGACCCAAAAGTGACCCAAAAGTGCCCCCAGAAGTGACCCAAAAAACTTTGCACCCTTGACACCTCTTAATTCATGCCGCATGATGGCATGAATTAAATTCCCG
>JANPDQ010000223.1:0-20209 GCA_031431575.1 Polaromonas sp. | reverse complement strand
GTAGTCGGCCGTACTTTGCGTGGGTGGCAATACAAACGTGGTTTCCGAAAGATTGGTCCATTGCGCAAAGCGCTGCATGGCCGCGTCGTCCAGCCCGCTGCCATCCAGCACCACGGCCAGTGGGTTGCCAAAGTAGGGCGTCGCGGTGAAGACGTCGATTTGTTTGTAGGGGCGTTGTTGCATATTCTTCGCTAAAAATAGTTTCACAAGGAGATCAAAAAGGCAGTGTGTGCAAAGCTGGGAATTGCTGATGTAAGCGGATTTGGTTATTTTCCTTTTTATTGTTTTCCTCGTCCTTCTGCTTTACCTCCTTGATCTTCTTGATCTCCTTGTTCAATCGACTTCAAGCCAAAGCCAAGTCCAGCACACCCTTGGCGGCGGGGCGCGCTAAAAGACTTGCAAACCAGCGCTCAATATGTGGGCGGGCCTCACGCGATTGCGGCAATCCAAACCATCGTTGCACCTCGCAGCCCAGAGGAATATCAGCCATGGTGAAGCGCTCGCCCACCATGAAACTGCGTGTGGCCAAATGCGCGTCGAGGATTGCCATCAACGGCTCAACCGCTGCATTCGACTGTTTGATAAGCGCAGGGTCACGTTGATCGGCGGGCAGCCGAATCAAATGCCAAAAGCCGTTGCGGCTGGCCGGGTTGACGGTGGTTTGTTGCCACTCCATCCAGCGCTCTGCGGCAAAGCGTTCATTCAAGTCAGTGGGATAAAAGTTTCCCATCGAATGCTTGGCGCACAAGTAGCGGGTGATGACATTCGATTCCCATAAAACATAACCGCCGTCTTGCAAGACAGGAATTTGTGAGTTCGGATTGAGCGCCACATACTCTGGCGTTTTGACCACGCCGTGTACGCCACCTGCCTCATGCCGCTCAAAGTCTAAGCCGAGTTCCTGCGCTGTCCACACTGCTTTTTTAACGTTGATCGAACTCATGCGGCCCCAAATTTTCAAGTCGCTCATTTGTTGTGTACCTTCATGTTGCTTTTTAAAACATCTGCCAGCGCAGCAATGCCGGTGGTGATCTGGTCAACGGTTGCCGTCACAAACGACAGCCGCAAGGTATTGTGCTGTGGCGCATCCGCATAAAAAGCAGCACCCGGCACAAACGCCACATTGCGCTCAACCGCTTTGGGCAGCAGGTCAACGGCGTTCATGCCCTGCGGTAGTTTGAGCCACAAAAACATGCCGCCGTCGGGCGTGTTCCATGTCACGCCACTGCCCGTCAGATGTTGCCCAAGTGCCGCCAACATCGCATCGCGCTGCGACTTGTACAGCGCCCGAATCGTCGGTACATGGCGATCTAAAAAGTTGCCCTTCAATACTTCAGCCACCATGCGTTGGTTAAAGCTTGGCGTGTGCAAATCAGCGGCCTGTTTGGCTTGCAATAACTTGGGGTACAGCGCTTTGGGCGCGACCAGAAAGCCGAGGCGCAAACCGGGCGCAAGCGTTTTGCTAAAGCTGCCCATGTAGATGCAGCCATCGGGGTTGCGTGCGCTCAAAGCCAAGGGTGGTGGCTGGTCAAACCACAAATCGCCATAGGGGTTGTCTTCAACAATCGGCAAGCCGATTTGCGCTGCAGTCGCGCTCAGCTCGGTACGCCGCGCTTCGCCCATCAATCTGCCCGTAGGGTTTTGAAAATTCGGCACCACATACAAAAATCGTGCAGCTTTTGCTTTTATTTGCAGGTCGTCCAGGTCAATGCCTTCTGCATCGCTGGCTACACTCACAAACTGCGGCTCCATGGGAGTGAATGCCTGCAGCGCACCCAGATAAGTTGGCGTTTCCACCAGCACATTTGAATCCTTGTCGATCAGCACCTTGCCAATCAAGTCCAGCGCCTGCTGGCTGCCGGTGGTGATCAATACTTGCGCTGGGTCAACAGCCCACGGCAGCGAATTGGCCACCCACTCCCGTAGAGGCGCATAGCCCTCGCTGGCCGCATATTGCAGCGCACCTTCGCCATCGGTTTTAAGCACTGTTGCGCAGGCTGCAGCAAAGGCATCAATCGGAAATGTTTTGGGCGAGGGCAACCCGCCCGCAAAACTGATGATTCCAGGCTTTTCAGTGACCTTCAAAATCTCGCGAATCACCGACGGGTTCATTTTTTTTGCGCGCGCAGCTTGCGTCCAGGTTGTCATGGTTACTTTCTCAATTTTTTGCACGAGAGTTGGGTGTGACATGTTCGATGCGGCCATCGCCATAGGAACGAACGACTTCCGAAATTACAATTTGAAAGCCTTTGTACCACTGCTGATACTGGCTTTTGGCTTCCAGATGCTTTGGGTCATTTGAGAACGCCTTGAGTGATGCAAGGTCGGCCCAGTAATAGGTGGCGTTGATTCGCTTTCCGTCGGCGGACTGCCAGTTCTCGCTTCCCAGGAAACCTGGATTGGCGCGAGCGGCGGATTCGATCAGTGCGTCCAGCGCGTGGAAGCGGTCATCGTATTTGCCGGGTTCAAAAATAAAAGCGGCTGAGAACATGACTTACCTCACAAATTTATTCATTCGAAAAACCATAAGCATTTTCTTGCCAAAAGACGCGAAAGCACTCGCCGTAAAACTAAAGGCAAGCGTTGCTGCATCAAGCTTTTCACCATGCCGTACTAATCCACAATAAAAAGCGTGGCACCCAACGCAGAAGTCGAGCGGTGCGGCTCGGCGTTGTCAGCTACTTGGTAGCTCATGCCTGGCTTTAAAGTAAAACTGCGGCCGTCTTCAAGCTCGGTTTGCAGCTCGCCCTCCAGGCACAACAAAATATGACCATTGGTGCACCAGTGGTCTGACGCATAGCCAGGTGTGTACTCCATCATGCGCACGCGCACATCGCCAAACTGTTGGGTGCGCCAAAATGCTTTGCCTGACTCTGCTGATTTTTCGATGCGCTCGATCTGCGACCAGTCGGTGGTGCCAAATGGGATGTTTTGCATGTTCATTTTGATGCTCCTGCCTGGTTGCCCACAGGCATCTTCTTGCCGATAAAAACGGAGGCAATGACTGCCAGACCGAAGCCAACCGTCACTGCATCCAGTTTTTCGCCCAGCAGCGGAATTGCAAACAGCATGGATAAAAACGGTTGCACCAATTGCACCTGGCTGACCCGCACCGTTCCGCCCAGCGCCAGTCCGCGATACCAGGCAAAAAAGCCCAGCCACATAGAAAACACCGCCACATAAGCAAAGCCCCACCAAGCGCTTGGTTGTATGGTTTGCGTTGGCCAAGAGTAGATGCTGAGCGGCAAAGTAATTGGCAACGAAATAACCAGAGCCCAGCAGATCACATGCTCAGCGCGCATGTGGTGCGCCAAGCGGCCACCGTAGCAGTACCCCACCGCCGCGCACAGCATTGCCGCCAGCAGCAACAGGTCAGCAAAGCTCAGGCCAATGCTGGAACTGCCAGAACGCAGCACAGCAAACACCACCACCAGCGCACTGCCCAGCGCAGCACACAACCAAAAGCCGATTGATGGGCGTTGGCGATGCAGCAGCGCACCCACCGCTGCGGTAGCCAGCGGCAGCATGCCCACAATCACGCTGGCGTGCATGGCCTCTACGTAGCGCATGGCAATCGATGTGAAAAGCGGAAAGCCAAATACCACGCCGCTTGCGGTAATCGCTAGCGGCATCCAATCGCTGCGTGCGGGCCACGGGGCGCGGGTGATTAAAAGCAGCGCGGCTGATAATCCGGCTGCCACCACGGCGCGCCCCATGGCAATAAACAGCCCCGACATTTGCGGCGTATCCGGCGTGCCAACAGCCAAACGCGTCATGGGCAGCGTGATTGAAAAAATCACGATGCCCAGCAAGCCCAGCCACAGGCCTTTGGTGATGGATGCTTGAGTGGTCGTCGTCATATGGAAATCATCCAAAAAGCAGTCAGTACCAATACCAGCGCCATGGCCCGGTTAAACCACGTCAATCGCTTGCCAGAACCGTCCGGCCCCACCAGCCAGTCTTTAAGCAGCGCACCCACCAGCGCGTACGTCAGGTTGCTAACAAACGCAAACGCCAGCATCAGCGGCAGCACAATGGCAAAACGCTCACCCGGATTGGCGCGCCCCGCAATCCAGCCGCTCACGATGGCGAGCGCCAGCATCCACGCCTTGATATTGACAAACTGCAGCGCCACGCCCTGCATGAACGTGACGTTGAGTTTGTTGGCGTCAATCGGCGAGTGGGGTGGGGAATTAATTGGAGTCTGACCCCAATTAAAGAGTTTGAACGCTAGGCACAAAAGGTAGCCTACGCCGATTGCTTTGACGGCTGTGGTCAGCAGCGGCGCAGCCAGCAGCAGTGCGCCCACGCCAAACACACAGCCGGTTAGCAGCAGAGCCCAGCCTACGGGCACGGCGCAGACGAACAGCATGCTGCGTTTTAAGCCGTGGTTGGCCGCGAGTGCGGTCGACAGCGTGGTGTTGGGCCCGGGTGAAAAGCTCATGGCGGTGGCCAGCACCAGCAGGGCGGAGAGTTCTTGCCAATTCATGGGCTTGACTTTATAGTTAGGACAAGCACACCATCAATACACTTAAGCACACATATTTAAAAACTGTACTGCTAGTCTTAACAACACACAGCAGTTAACTCACTCAGGCTTGTCATGCTGATGAAAACCGCGTCCCAGTCGCTGACTGAACAACTGGCCAACCGCTTTGCCGAGCGCATTCGTACCCGCTTGCTGGCAGGCGGCGCACGCTTGCCGTCGGTACGCCAGTGTGCGCAGCAGCAGGGCGTGAGCGCATCAACTGTGGTGGCGGCTTATGACAGGTTATTGGCCCTCGGGCTGGTTGAAGCCCGTAAAAATCGTGGTTTTTATGTACGAGAAACGGCTATAGCCCAACAAATAAAGGTGCAAGCTGCTCCTGAATTAATAGCGTTGGCGCAACAGTACCCGAATACGCCATTGCACAACCCGATCAATGCCACGGCATTGATACGCGGCATGTTCCACGGCATCAGCAGCAAGCCTCAGCCGGGCATGGGCGTGTTCCCGCCAGACTGGCTGGAGACAACCTTTCTGCCCGCAGCCGTGCGGCGCTACACCGGTGCCAAGGTTTTGCACAGTTATTCGCTTCATTACGGCGAACCCGCTGGCGACAGCAGCCTGCGCAGTGCGCTGTCGCAAAAACTGGCCAGCATCAACGTGCATGCCACGCCCAGTCAGATCATCACCACCGTCGGCGCCACCCACGCGCTGGACATCGTCAGCCGCACCGTGCTGCGCGCGGGCGACCATGTGATGGTTGAAGAGCCTGGCTGGGCGATTGAGTTTGCCCGGCTGAACGCATTGGGCATGCGCATCCTCCCCGTACCGCGCTCAGCCGCCGGACCCGATTTGGACGTGATGGCGAGGTACTGCGAAGTCCATGCGCCCAAACTGTTTGTCAGCGTCAGCGTGCTGCACAACCCAACAGGTTATTGTTTGAGCCCCGGCAGTGCCCACCGCGTGCTGCAGTTGGCCAACAAACACAACTTTCATATTGTTGAAGACGACAGCTACAGCCACCTGGCACCAGAGCACGCCACACGGCTGTCGGCCCTGGATGGCTTGCAGCGCACGATTTATGTCAGCGGTTTTTCCAAAATTCTGGCGCCGGGCTGGCGTGTCGGCTACCTGGCTGCGCCGACCGATTTGTTCGAGCGTTTGCTGGACACCAAATTGCTGGCCTCGCTGACCACGCCTGCGCTGCTCGAAAAAGCCCTAGCCTGGTGCATTGACCAAGGTCAGCTGCGCCGTCACGCCGAGCGCATACGTGGGCAACTGGCGGTGGCGAGAGCGCGCAGTGTCAAGCTTGCTTTGGCCCATGGCTGCACTTTTTCCGCAGAGCCAGCCGGCTTGTTTGGTTGGGTCGACACAGGCACAGACACCGAATCGCTGTCGCAGCGCATGTTGGACGAGGGCTACTTGCTCGCGCCCGGTGCGCTGTTTCATAGCGCGCAGCAGCCTTCAACCCTGATGCGTATCAACTTTGCCACCACGCAGGATGCAGCTTTCTGGAAGGTGTTTGCGCGGCTGCGGGATGCATCAACCTGATCTGTTCATGAGCAGTACCCCCACTCCAGGCAATTCAGTTGTCGTCAAGTCATCCAACATTTCAGGTTGGCCAGGCGCGTTAATATTTTTATGTGCCATCTTGTTTTTAGCCGGGGCAGGTCAATGGGCTGCGCAAAGGGAGATTCGTGCACAAGTTGATGTGCTTCGCAGCAGCCTGGACGTTTATGCGCTTGGCCTGCGTTCAGTGGCAACCCGCCACAGCGACTTGCCTTATGCCGTTGCACAGCATCCTGATGTGACGGCGCTGCTGCGTGACGAGAAAGAGCCGCTGGTCACCGCACAGGTCAATCAATACCTTGAAAGTCTCAATCGCCATGCAGGTGCAGATGCACTGTATGTGATGAATCTCAATGGCATCACGGTGGCCGCCAGCAACTGGAACAACCCCAGCAGCTTTATGGGACAAAACTACTCGAATCGCCCATATTTTTTGAATGCGCTCGAAGGCCGAAGGCAGCTGTTTTATGGCATCGGCTTAACCACCGCAATACCGGGGCTGTTTATTGCTGAGCCGGTTCGACACGCGGGGCAAATTGTGGGTGTGGTTGCCGTGAAGGTGAGTCTGCGTGACATTGAAAAAGCGTGGGCAAACTTACCCACGCCGGTGATGCTGGCAGACTCACGCGGCATCGTTTTTCTTGGTGCTGTTGATGAATGGAAATACCTGACCCGGCGACCGCTCACCGCAAAAGACACGGATTGGGTGGTTCGGCACAAACAGTACGGCAGTCGGGCCAGTTTCCCCGCCATTAACTGGAAGACTGAACAGGTGGCAGGGCAAGCCAACTACACCATTGATTCGGTCTTGGAAAAACAGGCGCGCCGCTATCTTGCTCTAGACGAAGTTTTGCCTGAACTGGCCTGGACATTAACCATCATGACCGACTATGCGCCCGTTGAAAAAGCGCGCTGGTTGACCTGGGTTTTTGGCAGTCTGGCAGCGGGTGTTTTATATCTGGGTTGGCTGAACTGGCGGTTGCGGGAGCAGCGTCTAATCGAAAACAGCCATGCCCGGCAGATGCTGGAAACCCGTGTTGAAGAGCGCACCCGAGAGTTGCAAGATGCCCACGCTTTTCAAAAAGCCATGGAAAACTCTCTTTTGGTGGGCATGCGTGCCAGAGATGAAGAAGGACGCATTATTTATGTGAACGCTGCCTTGTGCGACATGACAGGCTTCAAGCCGCAGCAACTCATTGGCCAACTGCCGCCTTACCCGTATTGGCACCCAGAAGAGCTGAACAAACATTGGCACGACCACAACACGGCCATGGCTGGCAACGCTGCGCTGACTGGTTTTGAATCTCGTATCAGGCACCGCAATGGGCACGATGTGCACACCATGGTCTACACCGCGCCGCTGGTGGATGCTTCTGGCAAGCAAAAGGGCTGGATGAGTTCGGTGGTCGATGTGAGTGAGCAAAAGCGCGCTGAATTGCGCTTGCGATTGCATGACGAGCAGCTCCAGCGTTCAGGCAGGCTGTCCAGCTTGGGCGAAATGGCCTCAACCTTGGCGCATGAACTGAACCAGCCCTTGATGGCCATGAGTAACTTTTCCAGCGCAGCAAAAGCTTTTGCACAGCAGGGCAACCAGGCTCTATTAATCAGCAGTCTGGACGACATCACCGCACAGGGGCAGCGCTGCGCTGAGATCATGCGCAGGATTCGCGGCTTTGTCAGGCCGCGAACTTCGGGCACACAGGCCTGCAATTTGAATACAGTTGTGCGCAATGTTCTGGCGCTGCTAAAACCCGAGTTAAGACACCAGCAGACCCGGGTAAGCTTTAGCCCGCATGATGACTTGCCAGATGTTCATGGCGATCAGGTCTTGCTTGAGCAAGTTGTACTCAATCTGGTGATGAACAGCTACCAGGCGATGCAAGACCTGCCGCCCAGCCAAAAAGTCATTGCGGTTGAAACTTTTATGAGTGACCACACGGTAGGTGTGCGGGTTGCTGACGCGGGGCCTGGCATCACTGCAGAGATTGCAGCGCAACTGTTTGAACCATTTTTTACCACCAAGCTGCAAGGCCTTGGACTTGGCTTGAATATCTGCAAAACCATTGTTGAAAGCCATCGTGGTCAGCTGTATTTTGAAAATCGTCCTGCGGGAGGCACCGTATTTGTATTGCAACTTGAGAGGGCAATATGACAGGTGAAAGCCTTAATCTGTTTGTGGTCGATGACGATGAGGCGGTACGCCGCTCACTCGGCATGCTGTTTTTGTCACGCGGCCATGCCGTTCAAACCTTTGCTGGTGGTGAGGCTTTTTTGGCAACTGCCAATCTGTTCGATGGCGGCTGTGTGATCCTTGATCTGCGAATGGGCGCCATGAGCGGCTTGCAGGTGTTTGACGAATTGCGAGCCCGCACCAGCGCACTGGCGGTGCTGTTTTTGTCGGGCAATGGTGACATAAGCGTCGCCGTTGAGGCAGTTCAAAAAGGTGCTTTTGGCTGGCTTGAGAAACCCTGCGATGACGAGCGCTTGCTGGAAAAAGTTCAACAGGCGCTGGCGTGGTCATCTGCACAGCGCATCAGGCTTTGTGCCAGGCGCGACGCTAACGCGCTATGGCAAAAGTTGACACCCCGTGAGAAAGAAGTGGCTCGCCTGGTAGCTGAAGGCAAGCCCAACAAAGTCATAGCGCGCCAGTTGGCACCGATAGAGCCGCGCACCATTGAAACCCACCGTGCGCATGTCTTTGCCAAACTGAGGCTCTCAAACAGCAATGAACTTGACAGGTTTTTGCGTGAACATGCGTTGTGATGCGTGCGCACTACTAGATTGAATTAGTCAAGCTTGAGGTTTTGCTTGGCAACGACAGTCTTGTAAATCTCAAACTCCGCCTTGATTTGCGCTGAAAATTCTTCTGGCGTGTTGCCCAAAATAATCGATCCAGTGTCTTCAATCCGCTTGCGCACGGCCGGATCCTGCAAAACCTTGAGCGTGGCTGCGTTGACTTTGTCAACAATCTCTTTTGGTAAGCCTTTGGGTCCGAGAATGCCGTAAAAAGCCAGACGGTTGACGGGCTCCAAACCCACCTCCTTGAATGTTGGAACGTTTGGCAAAATCGCCAGCCGTTGCGGCGCTGCAACCGCGATAGGTACCAACTGCTTGGAGGTAATGAACTTCAGGGCCGATGGCAGATTGTCAAAAATAATCGGCACTTGGCCCGCAACTGTGTCGTTCAGGGCTGGACCGGCGCCGCGGTAAGGAATGTGCGTGATGAAGGTACCACTCAGGTTTTTGTAGAGCTCCATTTGCAGGTGACCAATACCACCCGTACCTGATGACGCGTATGAATACGTGCCTGGGCGACTTTTTAGTTCTGCCACGAAACTTTTGTAGTCTTTGGCAGGAAAGCCCGGATTAACGGCAATCACGTTGGGCGTTGCAGCAATGTTGATGATGGGTGTGAAGTCAAGCAGCGGGTTGTAGGCCAGTTTGGGGTTGATAGCCGGATTGGCTGCTGTGGTGGACACGGTTGCAATGGCCAGTGAATAACCGTCAGGTGCTGCCCGTGCCGTCTCTAGCGCACCCACCACGCCGCCACCGCCTGCCTTGTTTTCAACAATCACAGGCTGACCCAATGCTTTGCCCAGCGGGTCAGCAATGGCACGGGCAATGATGTCGGTCGTTCCGCCTGCTGCAAAAGGCACTTGCAGTTTGATGATTTTGTTGGGGTAGGCCTGCGCCGACGCAGCAATGGCAAAGGTGCAAAGCGCCGTAGCCAGCACTGCGCGACGGGGTAAACAAGATGCAGTATTCATGGGGGTGTCCGGAGGTTGTTAAAGCGGGAAAGTCAGATTTCTAAGACAGATTTTTCAAACCATGTGCCCTGGCCTTTGGCCTTGGCGTTGTCTGAATCGATAGTTTGATGGAGCACTTGCGCCATTGCATCTGTGAATTTACGCAGCAGCAGCCTGCGTAAATTTACGCAAAGGTTTTCACTGTCACGTTTAGTCACACTTCATGTTTCACTAAAAGCCCGTTGTGACTTGGAGACAAAAAATGAACCCCTTGAAATTTGCTGTTGCTGCCGCTTTTACTGCAGCTGCGTTGCTGGGCTTTGCACACGTCGCCAGTGCGCAAATACGCATTGGTCAAACCGCTGGATTTACCGGTCCCGTCAGCGCGGGCGTCAAGGAAACAACAGACGGGGCAAAGCTGTATTTCAACGCCATCAATGCCAAGGGCGGCATTAACGGCCAAAAAATCGAGCTGCTGTCATTGGACGACAAGTTTGACCCCAAACTGGCTGCTGAAAACGCCCGCACCCTGATAGAAAAAGACGACGTGCTGGCCATGTTTCTGACACGCGGAACGCCGCATACGCAAGCAGTGATTCCGGTGATTGATGAGCACCGTGTTGCGTTGGTTGGCCCTTCAACTGGTGCAATGGTTTTGCATCAACCGCTGCAAAAGCATGTTTTTAATGTGCGCGCAACCTATCAGCGCGAGGCTGAAAGAGCTATTGCTCACCTGCACGCTATCGGCATCACGCGCATCGGCGTGGTTTATGTCGATGATTCGTTTGGTGAAGACGGTTTGGCTGGTGCCGAAAAAGGTTTTATGAGGGTCAATCTCAAGCCAGTCATGATGGAAAAATTCAACCGGTCAAAACCAGACTTTGCGTTGATCACCCCAAAGGTGGTTGAGTCAAAGGCACAAGCCATCCTGATGGTGGCTGCCAGTCAGGCCATTGTTGACGGGCTCAAAGCCTTTCGGGAAAGCGGCTCACAAGCGCAACTCGTCACTCTGTCCAACAACGCTTCAGGTGGCTTCATTAAAAGTATGGGAGCCTTGGGGCACGGACAGATCGTGATGCAGGTTTTCCCGAGCGAACGCTCCATTGCCAGCCCCATGGTCAGACAAGCTCTTGAAATGGCGCAAGCACAGAAAGCAGGACAACTGAGCCCCGCCATGCTGGAAGGCTTTGCCGCTGCCAAGGTGCTGGTCGAAGGTTTGCGCAAAGCCGGTCGCAAGCCCACACGGGAAAAGTTAATCACAGCGCTCGAAAGTTTGCGCCAGTTTGATATTGGCGGATTCAAGGTGACTTACAGCGACGGCAGCCACACGGGCCTTGATTTCGTTGATTTATCCATCATTGGCGCTGATGGCCAGTTCAAGCGATAGCATGGCCAAGACTGCACGCACTTAACATAGCGTTAACTTTAATTTTTGTGAGACAACTTTGATAGATATGCAAGCACACCAGTTGTCGATGACGGTACTGATGACACCGGACACCGCCAATTTCGCTGGCAATGTTCACGGCGGCACGATTCTTAAATTACTTGATCAGGTTGCCTATGCTTGCGCCAGCCGCTACGCAGGCTGCTATGTGGTCACACTCAATGTGGATCAGGTGATCTTTCGCCAACCGATTCATGTCGGTGAGCTCGTGACGTTTCTTGCAAGCGTCAACCACACGGGTACTTCATCCATGGAAATCGGCATCAAAGTGGTTGCAGAAGACATTCGTAGCCGCCAGTTGCGCCACGTCAACAGCTGTTTTTTCACCATGGTTGCAGTGGACAAAGACCGAAAACCCATACCCGTCAAGCCGCTTCAACCCACGTCGCCCGACGAGCGCCGCCGCCATGCGCTGGCTGAGGTAAGAAAGCAAATGCGGCAGGAAATGGCCAAGCGTTTTGCAGCGGTTGTGCCAAAAACAGACCAAGACAGCTAACCAGCGAGCAGCCCAGCGCAATTGCAGCGCTGTCGAAGCCGCAACGTTTCGGAGCGTTTTTTGCCCGTTTTCAAAAAGCGGCGCTGTAGTCCTACGGCGACGCAGCTAGTGGGAAATTAATATCCGGTTACCCGGTGCGTGAATTTGCGCGTTAGCATTCGCGGGTCAGTTTTCGATTCACATCCAATTAGCCAAAAGCCAAAGGAAATTTTCATGAATACCCGTCGCCAAATTATTCGAATTGTTCCGGCATTGCCCCTGATGACTGCTGCGGGCGCTACGGCGCTGTTAGCAGCTTGCGGTGAGAAAAAACCGGTTGAAGTCGCCGCCCCGGCACCAACACCCGCTCCAGCCCCGGCTCCGGTGGCTGCAACGCCAGCGCCAGCAGCAACGCCTGAGCCAACACCGGCTGCTGCCCCAGCGTCACCCGCAGCAGCTGCCACGGGCCCGTTGCTAGATGAAAAAGACCCTGCAGCCGTTGGCCTGGGTTACGTGGCAGACGCCACCAAAGCCGATAAAACCAAGTACGCGCAATACGTGGCAGGCTCAAACTGCGCAAACTGCGCGTTGTACCAAGGCGCGGCAGGCTCGGCCCAAGGCGGCTGTCCGTTGTTTGCGGGCAAGCAGGTTGCCGCAAAAGGCTGGTGCAGCGCCTGGGCCAAGAAGACAGCGTAACAAGCTGGACCGACAAGCCCTTTCCTACACCCCATGAGGGCGTAAGTTGCTATTTAATAAATAGCTGCTTGCGCCCATTTTTATTGGGCTACAAGCATATTTGGCTTGATTTTATTGGTCAGCCATCATAAATGACGCAATTTTCTGCGCCAGCTTGACCAGGCTCAAGTCGCTGCCTGCAGGCCCCACCAGCGAGATACCCAGCGGCGCGCCTTCGCGCTCGCCCAGCGGCAAAGATATTTGCGGGAAGCCGCTCAAACCAGAAACCGACAGCATTTGCAGTGAGCGGTTGCGAAAGCTTTCCATTTTTTCGCCGCCGTCCCCCAGCAGTGGCGCGATATCGGGCGTGGTTGGCATGACCAGCACGCCGCCCTCGCCCAGCAAGTCGGTCAGGTGTGTTTTAAAGCGCTCGCGGTATGCCGTACCCTGCGCAAACTGCTCCTGTGTCACGGTTTTAGACCAGGCAAACCGCTCGGCAATGCCGGGGCCAAGCGGTGGGCAAAAGCGCTCAATCAGCGGGCCATCGACGATCCAGGCTTCACGGCCTTGAATGTGGCGAAATCTCCAAAACAGCGTGTCAACGTCGTCCAGAATCACGTTGGTGTCTTGCGCAAGGCCCAATGCGGCTTGCACGCGCGCCATCGGCCCAGCTTGCGCAGCGGTCACGTCCGCATCCAGCATGGCCCAAATATCAAGTGGTTTGAGCAGCCTGATTTTTTCGGGCAGCGGCGCTGCGTCTGGCCCCAGCAAGACAGCGGACACGCGTGCGAAGGTTTCAACATCTCGCGCAAAGTAGCCGCAGGTATCCAGACTGGGGGCCAAATCAAGCGCGCCCGCCAAACTGATGCGCCGGTGCGTGGGCCGAATGCCGTACAGGCCGCAGTGGTTGGCGGGCGCGCGTACGGAGCCGCCGGTGTCGGTGCCCAGTGCAAAGTCACACAAGCCATGCGACACCGCTGACGCAGAGCCCGAAGACGATCCGCCCGAAATGCGGTCAGGCGCAGCGCCATTGATTGGCACACCAAAGTGCGCGTTGTTGCCATTCATCGAAAACGCCAGCTCGTCGGTAACGGTTTTGCCAACAAAGCGCGCGCCAGCGTCCAGCAGTTTTTGCACAGTAGGTGCGGTGGTGGTTTTGATGCCTGACATTGCCAACACAAACGGCTGCCCGCCGCCGGTGGGGTATCCGGCCACGTCGAACAGGTCTTTTACCCCAAAGCTCAGGCCACTCAAAGGCCCGGTAGCGGCGTGCGGTACTGGTGCATCGGGGTAGGGCAAAAAGGCGTGTGCGGTGTCGTGAATGAGTGGCATGGCGTTTCTTTAAAAATGCGGTTGTAAAGGCTAGCACACTACTTTATGTGGATCAGCGTATCGCTGGTGGGTGCGTCAGTGGATGCGTTATTGCTATAAAAATAGCAGCTGCTCACGCCTTTATTTATTGGGCCGCAGCAATAAAACAGTAATAATTTGACCGAAAACAGGGCAATTCGGGCTACTGCGGGTAATTACTGGCACGAAATTCGCGTGCAAAAGCTGACCAATCGGTTAAGTCTGGGGTTTAATCTGGCTGTCGATCTGACTCGATTTCCTTTTGCATTTCCTGGGGCCTAAAGGGGCCACATCCTACGACGCGACTCCCATGTTTTCATGACAAGAACAGACATTCAATCAGGCCAGGCTGGCCACCCGAGCGCTTCAGGTGATTTGGCCATTGAGGTTAAAAACGCCAGCGTGGTGTACCAAACGGCGGACTCGCCAGTACATGCGCTCAGCCGTATTGACTTGAATATTGCAGCTGGTGAATTTGTCTCACTGATTGGCCCCTCAGGCTGCGGCAAAACCACTTTGGTGCGGGTGATTGCCGACCTGGAAAAAATCAGCGACGGCGCGGTGCTGGTCAACGGCGTCAGCCCGGCACAGGCGCGCTTAAATCGTGCTTATGGTTACGTATTTCAGGCGCCCGCGCTGTTCCCGTGGCGCAATGTGCTGGCCAATGTCACGCTGCCGCTGCAAATTCAGGGCAAGGGCAAAGCCGAGGCCAGTCGCATCGCCACCGAATATCTGGCGAGGGTGGGGCTTGCCGGGTTTGAAAAAAAGTACCCGTGGCAACTCTCGGGCGGCATGCAGCAGCGGGTGTCAATTGCGCGGGCGCTGTCGTTTGAACCGCGTATTTTGATGATGGACGAGCCGTTTGGCGCGCTCGATGAAATCACGCGCGACCGCTTAAATGAGCAGCTTCAGCAGCTGTGGCAAAAAGAGCGCCGCACCGTGGTATTTGTCACCCACTCGATTGCAGAGGCGGTGTATTTGTCTACCCGCATCGTGGTGATGTCGCCGCGCCCCGGCCGCATTGTGAAGGTCATTGAATCGACGCTGCCTGATGAGCGCCACCAGGGCTTGAAAGACACGCCGGAATTTGTTGCGCTGGCCCACGAAGTGCGTGAAGCGTTGGCACAGGGGCACCATGGCTGAAAAATACAATGGCTGAAGTCACGCTGCGTACATCGCTGCCGCACCGTTTGGCACACAACGGACTGCCAATTGCGGTTGTGCTGGGCTTTGTGCTGCTTGCCTGGTACGCAGGTGCTTGGGGCATGAACGCGCCCGGCGCGATTGAACGGGTAATGAGTAATTTTGAGCCCGCCGGTGCGTGGACGTCGCTGGACCTCTTTAAAGCCACCATGCAAATGGAACGCCCGTTGCTGCCCGCGCCGCACCAGGTAATGCTGGATTTGTGGTCAAGCCTCGTCGATTGGCCTTTAGATTCACCACGCAATTTGCTGTTTCATGCATACATCACCGCGCAGTCCACGCTGGCGGGTTTTGTCATGGGCACCGCGCTGGGCCTGGTGCTGTCGGTGTTGATTGTTCATTCACGCACGCTTGACCGCGCGCTGCTGCCGTGGATAGTGGCGTCGCAAACCGTACCGGTGCTGGCCATTGCGCCGATTGTGCTGATTATTCTGGGCAGCCTCGGCTTTTCAGGCATCGCGCCCAAGGCCACGATTGCAATGTATTTGTGCTTTTTCCCGGTCACTGTGGCGATGGTGCAGGGCTTGCGCTCGCCCCAGGTTATTGAAACGGAAATGATGCACACCTACGCCGCCAGCAAGTGGCAAGCGTTGTGGTTTTTGCGCTTGCCTGCAGCCCTGCCGTTTTTGTTTCCGGCGCTGCGTGTGGGTGTGGCCGCCGGGCTGGTCGGCGCGATGGTGGCCGAGCTGCCGACAGGGGCCGAAGCTGGCCTGGGTGCCAGGCTGCTCACTGGCTCGTACTACGGCAATACTGTGCAAATTTGGTCTGCGCTCGTCATGTCGGCGTTGCTGGGCTTGGTGCTGACGGCTGCAGTGGCGTTGGCTGAACGCCTAGTGCTGCGGTCAAGGGGTGGGTTGTGAAAAGGATGATTGCTCTTTTGACTGCGTGCGCAATAGCTGCGATTGTGTTGCTGCAATTTCTGCCTGCTGTGGGTGATTCAGAAGGCAAAGTCAGCGCTGCTTTTTGGCCAGGCTGCGTGATGCTGGGGCTGGCCGCAATGTACAGCGTACAACGCGTTGCTGCTCTGGACGGCCAGCGCTACAGTGAGCGTTTTATTGGCCTGCTGACTGCCGCGCTGTTTGGCCTGTGGCTTGTGTACTTTTGGCAGGTGCTGGTGGTGGCATTCAACGTACCTCGCGTCATCTTGCCAGCGCCTTCGCTGGTTGCGCAATCGCTTTTAGACAACGCGCCCAAACTGTGGGGCGACTTTGTACAAACGGTTATCAAGTCGGTGCTGCTTGGCTGGGCGCTAGGGTGCGGCTTGGGCTTTGCGGTAGCGGTTGCGATTGACCGGATGCCGTTTTTGCAGCGCGGTTTGTTGCCCATTGCCTCATTGACCAGCGCTATTCCATTGGTCGGCGTGGCGCCGATTGCGGTTATGTGGTTTGGTTTTGAATGGCCCAGCAAAGCGGCGGTGGTGGTGCTGATGACGTTTTTCCCCATGCTGGTTTCTACCCTTGCCGGGCTGAAGGCGGCTGGCAAACTGGAGCTTGAATTGATGCACAGTTACGCCGCCAGTTACTGGCAAACGCTGCTTATGCTTCGTTTGCCCGCAGCTTTGCCGTTCATATTCGGCGCACTAAAGGTCAACGCTACGCTGGCCCTGATTGGCGCCATCGTGGCGGAATACTTTGGCTCACCCACGCAGGGCATTGGTTTTCGCATATCCACTGAGGCAGGCAAGATGAACATGCCGTTGGTGTGGAGCTCAATTGTTGTCGCGGCGGTTGTTGGCTCACTGGCCTACGCCTTGCTTGTGCAACTGGAGCGCAAGGCAGCGTTTTGGCATCCATCGGTACGCGGCAGTCAGTCTTGATGCGTTTGAATCGTTTTCGGTGCGTTTTTCTGTGATTTTCGAGTTTGGTTTTTAAATCTTAAGGAGCTTTTTATGATTCAGTCCCCTAAATTGATGAAGACCCTGTTGGCAGCCGCTTTGGCCGCCACGGCGTTTGCGGCCAGCGCGCAAGAAAAAGTTACGGTGCAGCTGAAGTGGGTCGCGCAAAGCCAGTTTGCTGGCTATTACGTTGCAGCGGCCAAGGGCTACTACAAAGAAGCGGGGCTGGATGTGACGATTCGTCCTGGTGGCCCAGACATTTCTCCGGTGCAGGCGCTGGTTGGCAAGCAAGCCGACATCGCCGTGAACTGGATGCCCGATGCTCTGGCCGCACGTGAAGCAGGTTCGGCCCTCGTCAACGTCGCCCAGGTTTTCAACAAATCCGGCTTGATGCTGACTTGCAAAAAGTCCAGCGGCGTTACCGGCCCGAAAGACCTTAAAGGCAAGACACTCGGCGTTTGGTACGGCGGCAATGAGTACCCGTTCATGAGCTACATGGCCAAGCTGGGCCTGGACACCACCAAAGACGTGAAGATTTTGAAGCAGGGATTTAACGTTGACCCGCTGCTGCAAAACCAGGCCGCATGTATTTCCACCATGATCTACAACGAGTACTGGCAAGTCATAGATGCAGGCGTGAAAGAAAGCGACTTGATCACCTTCTTTTATGAAGAGCAGGGCGTTGCATCTCTGGAAGACGGCTTGTACGTGATGGAAGCCAACCTCAAAGACCCCGCCTTTGTGGCGCGCATGGGCAAGTTTGTGAAAGCCACTATGCGCGGCTGGAATGAAGCGGTCAAAAACCCGGCAGAAGCGGCGAAAATCGTGGTGGCTGCTGACAAGTCAGGCAGCGCCAACCTGAAAGTGCAAACCCGCCAGATGGAAAACGTTGCCAAGCTGATAAGCACCGCCAATACTGCAAAAATGGGCTACCTGGAGCCAGCCGCGTACGAGCGCACCGTCAAGGTGCTGATGGCTGGCGGCAGCGCCCCAGTGATCAAAAAAGACCCGGGCAAAGCTGCCTGGACCCACGCTGTGTGGGATGCTGCGCAGAAATAATCTGACGCACCGCTGATTAAACTAAGGGCGCATCTGCAGAGATGTGCCCTTTTTTTCGCTCTCACAATCTTCTAAATGCTGACTTCAATGCCTGAGACCACCACGCCAGACGCTGCCAAAGGCCAGATTCGCCAGGCCAACGAATTGCTAATTCTTGAGGCTGCTGAAAAGGTGTTTGCCCGCGCCGGTTTTGGTGGTGCCACCATGGCCGCAATTGCTGAAGCCAGTGGCCTGCCCAAGGCCAATTTGCACTATTACTTTGGCAGCAAAGAGGTGCTGTACCGCAACGTATTGGCGCAAATTTTGAGCGACTGGCTGGAGCCGACCAGCTGCATCACGGTAGATGCCGAGCCGCGCGTTGCCATTGAAAAGTACATTCGCGCAAAAATGGCGCTGGCCAAGCTGCGGCCTGATGGCTCCAAGGTATTTGCCAATGAGTTGCTGCACGGCGCGCCAGTGGTCAAGGTGCTGTTAGAAACCGATCTGCGCGAGCTGGTGGTGAGCAAAGCCGCTGTAATTAAAAGCTGGGTAGACGCTGGCCGCATGGCGAACGTGAACGGAACGCATTTGTTTTTCACCATCTGGGCCGCCACCCAAACCTATGCAGATTTTGATGTGCAGGTGAGTGCGGTTTTGGGGCGCGACAAGCTGACTGCCAAAGACCACCTGGAAGCAACCGAGCATGTGGTGTCGCTAATTTTGCGGGGATGTGGGCTCTGATTGACGACTTTACCGTTTGCAGTGGTTTTTTAACGTTGTTAAATCAACGTTAATCGTTTAATATACAACGTATGCTGAACCGGTCTAGCTTGCAAAGAATTCGGAAATTGATGCACCAGTTTCCGGCATTGGCATTGCTCGGGCCGCGTCAGGTGGGTAAAACTACACTCGCGCGCAGCATTGCGCAAGACCTGAACGGTGTGTACTTTGACCTCGAGCGCCCGTCAGATCGTTTTAAGTTGAGCGATCCGGAATTGGTGCTCGGCGCTTTAGCTGACCGCTTGGTGGTGCTTGACGAAGTGCAACGCACACCAGGCCTGTTTGAAGTTTTACGCCCTCTAATTGATGAGCAACGCACTCCCGGCAGATTTTTGTTGTTGGGTTCAGCGTCGCCTGACCTGCTTCAGCAGGCGTCTGAGTCACTAGCCGGCCGAATGGGCATTGTTGAAATGACTCCGTTCAACGTGCCAGAGCTTGGTGTTGACTTTGACACCCTGCCCAAGTACCTGTTGCGCGGCGGTTTTCCGCAAAGCTGGCTGGCAGCATCTGATGACGATTCATTTGAATGGCGCGATGCTTTTGTGCGCAGCTTTTTGGAGCGCGACATGCCGCAATTCGGCTTTCGGTTTCCCGCGGCAACATTGCAGCGTTTTTGGACCATGCTCGCGCATTGGCACGGCCAGCTCTGGAACGCATCGCGCCTCGCGCAAAGCATGGGCGTGTCAGCCCCTGCAATTGGCCGCTATCTGGATGCACTGGAAGGCGCTTTCATGCTGCGCAGCCTGCAGCCCATGGAGGCAAACGTCATGAAGCGGCTGGTCAAATCACCCAAGGTGTACGTGCGCGATAGCGGCTTGTTGCTGGCGCTGCTGGACGTTCGCAGCATGACGCAATTGGCAGGCCACCCGGTGGCTGGCGCGCTGTGGGAGGGCATGGTGATTGAACAATTGATTGGTGCCAAACCACCCACAGTGCAGGCCAATTTTTACCGTACTGCTCGCGGCGCAGAAGTTGATTTGGTGCTGCACAGCAGCCGTGTACGCGTGGCGATTGAATGCAAGTTTTCAAGCAGCCCCAAACCAGCGCGCGGCTTTCATGAAGCGATGGCTGACTTGCAAGCTGACAAAGGGTTTGTGATTGCGCCAGTCAGGCAAGCGTTCGATTTGTCAGCCAAAGTGCGTGTGCTGCCCATCAATGATTTGTCGGCAGTTTGGGCGGCTTTGGGTTAGGCGCAACCTGCATCAGGCCGCTAAACCATCCACGACGTTTGCAATGGCCGCCCCGGCAGTTGCAATTTGCTGGTCGCTGGTGCGCATTCAGCCAGCAACCTCCCTCGCCTGAACACTTTAAGCCGCGTAGCCCGCAAGCGAATCGCCTCAATCACATCCCGCGCCTGCAGCAACACAAAATCCGCATTGCAGCCGACGTCCAATCCGTAACCTTCAAGCTGCATCACCTTCGCCGCATTAGTCGTCACCATTTTAAAACATTGCCGCATAGCAGTCTGGCTGGTCATTTGCCCCACATGCAAACCCATGTGCGCCACTTCCAGCATGTCGCCACTGCCTAATGAATACCAAGGGTCCATCGCGCAGTCCTGCCCAAAAGCCACATTCACACCATGCGCCATCAGCTCGGGCACGCG
>JANPDQ010000222.1:0-1955 GCA_031431575.1 Polaromonas sp. | reverse complement strand
GCGCTGGTGCCCGCTGTGACCTCATGGCGCAGCGGCTGCGGCATGACGACGACGTTGCCCAGCAGCACACGCGGGATGATGAAGCCGGGTTCATTTTGCGTTGCTACCGAATTGAGATATGGCCGCAGCATGATGGATTTTTCAGGCGCGCCCCAATAGCTTTCAGTTCGGCGCTGGGTATCTAACGGCAAAGCGCGAAACCATGCGAGGTAGGTCTTAAGCGGCAGCACGTCGGCCAGGCCTTGGGCGGGTAGGTTTGCCAGCGGCTCGGGTTTGTAAAAAGCGCCCATGGTGGCCTGGACTTGTGGGGTAATCTGGTCAGCCGTCGGCACGTCTGTCTGGTAGCCTGCGGCTTTCATGGCGGCCAGCATGTTGTGCAGGCTTTTGGGCACGTTTAAAAACGATGCGCCAAAGTTACCTTCACCCTGCGGGTAGTTGTAGACCATCATCGCCACCCGTCGCTGCGCGCGCGGTGCGCTTTGCAGGCGCGCCAAAGCAGCGGCTTTGTCGGCCACGGCGTTGATTTGCTCGGGGATGGGGTCGAGTGCCCCGGTTTTGGCGTTACGTGCAGTGATCAGCAGCGCATCGACCATGCCCGAGAGTTCGCTGGGCGTGTAGTAGTAAGCCACGTCGCTCAGTGCCAAGCCATCTTTGCTTTGCGCCCACTGCGCGGCGTCCATCGCCAGTGCCGGCATGGTTTGCAGCACGGGTATGGCAATGCGCTCCAGCTCGGCTTTGCGTTCGGTCGGGTTAAACACCAGCGCTGAATTGACAACCACATCAGCGACACGCTGTGAGCCTGCGGCCGTGCTGACATGCGTGCCCTGGTAGAACAAGTCTTTTTGCTGGCGCGGTCCGTAAAAAGCATAGGCGCGCAGCCCACGCTGTTCGAGGGCGGTGATCAGCGCGTCCAGCCAAGGCGTGTCGTCAGACGTGAAGACGGCATTGTTCACGGCAATGGCAACCGTTTTATTCGCTATTAATTGAGGAGCTGCTTGCGCCCGATTTGATTGGTCTAGAGCCTGATTTGATGGGTAAAACGTGCTATTTTCAAGCATTTTTAGCGCTGAAACGGCATTATTTTCAATTTGCGGCCACTTTGGGTTGTAGAAGCCTTGCAGCGGCAACTGCACGGCGGGTGGCAGCGATGCAACGGTTTGATTTGCTCCGCTTTTTAAAGCCAGCATCGCCAGGCGCATGTTTTGCGCACCGCCAAAGCGCCAGTACTCGCGCAAGCGCTGCGCCCAGTCGGGGGCGACGCCACTATCGGCCTTCAGCGGCGCAGCAGCCATTCGCTCGTTTTTAGCCACGGCGCTGAACTCACCCACCACCACATACGGTTTGCCGCTTTGGTTGATGACATCGCCAAAGCGGGCAGCAGCGGCTTGCGCCACGCTGGGGTGTGGCGCGTCTACCACCAACAGGCTGGCCTGGCGCAGTGTTTTTTGCAGCGTGTCTGGTGCGTCGTCTTCAGCCGATACCGTCTGCATGGCCACACCCGCCTGCAACGCTGCAGCTTGCAGCTTGGCCAGGCGGGCGGGCGACACGATGTACGTCGTGAGCAATACGATGTTTGGCGTAGCGGATTGACCAAGTGCGGTGATGCAACTGCATAGCCCGAGCAACCCCAACAGCACGACCTTGAAAACACTCATGGCTTGGCGTCGTTAGCAACGGCAGGCACGTACACCATGCTGCCGTCTTTCATCCGGTAGGCTGTCCCAGCCTTTTCACCATCGCCCTCGCCTGACGCACCACTGGCCTTGAACTTGGTGATCTTCTGGCCGTCTTTGGTGATGATCTCCATGTTGGGCTTGCCTTCATTGCGGATGATGGTCAGCTTGTCACCCAGGTACTGGGTAAAGGGATTCATTGGGTTGTTGATGACCGCAATCAAAAGCATGCCAATCACCACCAAAAACACGTCAATCAGATTGATGGTGGACAGCACCGGG
>JANPDQ010000221.1:0-2225 GCA_031431575.1 Polaromonas sp. | reverse complement strand
CGCCGCGCAAATGGTGTTGGGCTTGGTTGAGCCGCAAGCGTCTGGCGTAGGCGGCGGGGCGTTGGCCATGCATTGGGATGCCAAGGCTGCGCGCTTGACAAGCATCGACGGGCTGGCTGCCGCGCCTGGCCGCGTAACGGGGGCGCTCAGCCAAGACTTTGACGGCAAGATACTTAAAACTGAAGACGTGGGGCGCGGCGGGCGCTCGGTCGGCGTGCCTGGCGCTTTGAGTGTTTTAAAGCTCCTGCATGAGCGCCACGGCAAGTTGCCCTGGGCGCGGTTGTTTGACCCCGCCATCAAGTTGGCGAAGGACGGCTACCCGCTGCCCCGCTACATGCACGGCATTCTTTCTGCACCTACCGCAGCAAAGGACCACCCTGAGATGCTGCCTTTTTACTTTGATGCAAAAAATGTCGTGTTGCCTGTGGACACCTTGATTACCAACCCAGCCTACGCCAGCGCCATGGCGCGCATCGCCGAGCAGGGCCCCGCTGGCTTTTTAAGCCAAGGCGGCGGCGCCAGCCTTGTGGCGGGCGTGCAGCGCGGCGCGTACCCGTCGGCCATCAGTCAAGCTGATTTGCTGGCTTATCGTGCTGAGCCACGGGAGCCTTTGTGCGCGCCTTTTCTGGCCTACAAAGTCTGCGCCATGGGCCCCACGTCATTCGGTGGTGTCGTGGTTTTGCAAATGCTGCAAATCCTCGAAGCACGCTTGAACGGTGCTGCGCCGGGTGGGCGCTTTAATTTTGACGACCCAGAGTTTGTGCATCTGTACGCGGAGGCCGGGCGGCTTGCCCAGGCAGACCGCTTGCAATACATTGGCGACCCCGCGTTTTCTAAAATCCCCTCTGCCGCTTTGGTTGCTGCGCCTTACTTAAAAGAGCGCGCTCGCCTAATCGACCCCAGCAAAAGCGCCGCCACAGTCAGCCCAGGGGTGGTAGACAGCAAAACGGCCTTGCTGCCAGCTGCTGCCGGTAGCCAGACCGCTGATGCGACCAGCCAGTTGGCAGTAGTTGATGCAGACGGCAACTCCTTGAGCCTGACCACCACCAACAACCAAAACTTTGGTTCACGCCTGATGGTCGATGGTTACGTTCTCAACAACGCCATGACCAATTTCAGCAGCCTGCCGCGCCCCGGCCAGGCCGCCCCAAATCGCATGGAAGCGGGCAAGCGCCCCGTCACATCTATGGCTCCGCTGATTGTGTTTGACGCTGCAGGCAAACCCCTGATTGTGGGCGGCTCGGCCGGTGGATTTCAGATCGTTGACTACATCACCCGCAGCCTGATTGACATGCTGGTCAACCAGCGCACCCCCGCCCAAGCATTGGCAAGCGGAAACGTTTCAGCCGCCTCACCCGGCAAAGTTCAACTGGAAAGAAACACCCCTGCGGCAGCCTTGGCACCAGCGTTGACAGCCAAAGGCCACACCGTTGAAGTAGTGACGATGCCCAGCGGACAAGGATTTTTGATGCGAAGCGGCGACGGCTGGCTAGGCGCTGCTGACCCGCGACGAGACGGAATAGCGATGGGGTATTGATATTGTTTTGAACTCTGTTTGCTATTAATTCAGGAGCTGCTTACGCCTGTATTTATTGCGCTACAGGCCTAAAATGCATAAAAACCGGCCTGAAAGCGCTTTAAATCAGATCCCGGCAGGCTTTTTCAGGCTCAGCATGCGATTTTGGGGTTTGACGTCGATGGTTTTTACTTCATTGCCTTCGCGCACGGTGAGTTTTACCGGCTGCTCAAGCGACTCGCGGCCCCAGAGCTTTTTGTAAAACGCCTCAAGCGTGGTGACTTCAACGCCGTCAATGGCTTGCACGATTGCACCCGGTTTCAGGCCGGCCTCTTCAGCCGGGCTGCCCTCACTGACGCGCACCACCTGCACGCGCCCGCCCTGGTCGCTTGACGTGACGCCCAGCCAGGCTCGTGCGCTTTGCTTGCTGCTGCCCGACTGCTGCAGCTCGGCAAGTATGGGTTTGAGCAATTCAACAGGCACAAACATGTTGCCCGGGTTGCGCCTGTTTTCACCCAGCGCATCGGCCACCAGCAGTGAGCCGATGCCTACCAACTCGCCCTTGCGATTAAACAGCGGTGCGCCGCTGTGGTTGCCGCGCCCAGATGTGACGGGCGGGCTGGTGAACAGGGCGGTGTCGAGGTGGTATTCCCATGTGCCTGAAAACGCGCGGCGACTGACAAGGCGCGTCATGCTCACGCCGCCTTCG
>JANPDQ010000220.1:0-5923 GCA_031431575.1 Polaromonas sp. | reverse complement strand
TTCGCCAGCGCCAGTTGCGCCGCAAGCACGCGCCCGTCAATGATGGCCTGGGCCGAACCGTTCGAGCCGCGCGGGTACATCGGGTGCGCCGCATCGCCCAGCAGCGTGACACAGCCAAACGTCCACTGCGCGATCGGGTCTTTGTCAACCATCGGGTATTCAAGAATGCTGTCGGCGCCGTTGATCAGCGCGGGCACGTTGAGCCAGTCAAACACCCAGTCTTTGAAAATATCCAGAAAATCAGCGCGTGAGCCACTGCGGTTCCAGTCGTTCATGGCCTCGCCATCACGCTGGGTTTCAGCCACCCAGTTCACCAGCTGCATGCCCTGGGCGTCAATGTTGTCAACAATCGGGTAGATCACCATCTTGCCGGTTTCTATGGAACCGATTCGGATGTAACTTTTACCGCTCAAAATCGGGCGGTGCCGGGTCACGCCGCGCCAGGTGTTGATGCCTGAGAATGCTACCTTTTCATTGGGGTAAAACTGTTTGCGCAGTGTCGAGTTAACGCCGTCACAGGCGACTACAGCGTCGGCCTTTACCGGGGCCAAATGCGCGCCAGTGCTGGTCTCTGCAAAATGCAGCGTCGCTCCAACTTCATTCTGGGTGACTTCAACACAGCGGTGGTTGGTGTGTACATGCGCTGCACCGATACGCGACAGCACCGCGTCAAACAAAATGCGGTGCAGCTTGCCACGGTGAATGCCCAACTCAGGCAGCGCGTAGCCTGCATGCCGGCCACGTGGTTCGCGGTAAATATACTGGCCGTGCCGGTTGAAAAACACGCTCTCCTGGTTTTCAATGCCTGCTGCCTCCAGCTCGGCCTGCAAGCCCAAGCCAGCCAGCTCTCGCACGGCATGCGGCAGCAAGGTGATGCCCACACCGATTTCTTTGATGTCAGGAACGGTTTCGTACACATCGCACGCAAGGCCGCGCTGGTGCAGCGCCAGCGCCAGGCTCAAGCCACCAATTCCGCCGCCAATGATTGCAATCGTCATTTCGCTGGCTTTACTCTGCAGTGATGTTTTGGGTCTTGATCAGTTGCGCCCAGCGCACGGCGTCTTTCTCAACCAGCGCTTTGAACTCTTCTGGCGTGCTGCTGGCGGGGTCCATGCCCTGGGTTTGAAATGCGCGCCTCACATCATCGAGGGCGAGGATGTCTTTGATCTCTTTGTTGAGCCGGCCCACTTCAACCGCTGGCGTACCCGGTGGCGCAAATATGCCGTACCACATGTCAACATTGACCTTGCCCACACCTGCCTCTGTCAATGTAGGCACATCAGGCAACAGGGGGTGGCGCTTGTCGCTGCCAATGCCAAGGGCTGCTAGTCGCCCCGCCTTGACATACGGCAACGCCACATGAATCGGCAAAAACATGGTTTCAATCTGCCCCCCCAGCAAGTCGGTAACGGCTGGCGCCGTGCCCCGATAAGGAATGTGGGTCAGAAACACACCGGATGTGTTTTTGAGCAGCTCCATCGACAAATGGTGCGGCGTGCCCACGCCCGGCGATGCATAGTTCATGCGGCCTGGCGCGGCCTTGGCGGCTGCCACCCAGTCGGCAGCCGTTTTGTGGTTTGTTTTGGGATTACTGACCAAAATCAATTGCCCCCAACTTGTCAAACTAACAGGCACCAGGTCTTTGATCGGGTCAAAAGGAAGCTTGGGGTACAGGCTGCGGTTCATCACCAGCGTGTTGACTGACACCAAGAGGGTTGAACCGTTGGGCGCGGCACGCACCACCGCCTCCGTGCCAATATTGCCTGAAGCGCCCACCCGGTTGTCAACCACCACAGGGCGGGCGAGGCGTTCGGCCAGTTTCGGCCCGACAGTACGTGCAATCAGGTCGATGCCGGTGCCGGGGGTGAAAGGCACGATCAAGCGCAGCGCGTTTGCTGGCGGCGTTGTAGCGGCGGGTACCGGTGCTGGTTGCGCCCAAACAGACAGCGCCAGCGCCAGGCAGGCCGCGCAACCGGCACGCCGACCAAATGCAGCGGTGGGCCTGTGTGTCCAGTCAAGCAATACGTGAGTCATTTTTCAGCTCCAGTTCGATAGATGTGTGCAGGGCACGTTAGTATGCTAACGAATTTAAGCTTCCTGGAGAAAGGCACAATCAGGGTTTGCCAGAGCAACTCACCAACTAAAAGAACCAATTGTGTCCGAACAAAGCCTTGCCCGACTGTATTCACGACCCGGTTTTTTACTGCGTCGGGCACATCAAATATCTGCTGCTGTGTTTGAGGACGAATGCCGCAGTGTAGGGCTGACGCCAGCGCAGTTTGGCGTACTTACCGTGTTGCAAGCCTCACCAGGTCTGGACCAATCCAGCCTGGCGCGTGCGTTGGGCTTTGACAAAGTTACGGTGCTGCGGGTTTTGCGCGGGCTTGAGGCGCGTGGGCTGGTCAATCGCTCGCCTGCGCCAGGCAATAAACGCAGTTTGTCGGTAGCACTTTCTGATGGCGGTGAAAAACTTCTCAAAAAATCGCAAAAGCCAGCAGAGCGAGCCTACAACCGGCTCATGACGCCGCTGTCGCCCGAACAGCAGGCCCAATTGCTGCTACTGCTGATGGAGCTGACGCGAGGGCTTGAGGACCGGGCTCGAGCTGCATTTGTGCCGCCAGAGCGAAGCTAAAAACTCAAACATTGTTTGCTTGAATTCCCCACTTGGCCAGCGCTACGTCATCGGTGACGCGCGCATCCACCCAGCGTGCACCTTCGGGGGTTTGCTCTTTTTTCCAGAACGGCGCCTGGGTTTTCAGGTAGTCCATTAAAAACTCGCAGGCCCGAAAACTCTCCCCCCGGTGTGCAGACGTCACCGCCACCATCACGACCTGGTCCAGCGGGCTCAAAAGGCCAATCCGGTGCACCACACGCGCTGCAAAAATATCAAATCGCTCCGCAGCCTCGTCGATCATCGCTTCGATCGCTTTTTCAGTCATGCCGGGGTAATGCTCCAGCTCCATGCTGCTGACGTTCAGCCCATCGTTTCGGTCACGCACGGTACCAATAAAACTGCACACTGCGCCCACCCGCTTGTCAGCACCGCGCAACGTGGCAATTTCGTCTGCCAGATTGAAGTCCTGCGCCTGAATGGAGACTCTTGGCATGGCACTGAGCATGTGCGTTACCCGCCCGTAACCGGTGGAAAAAACGCGACTTCGCAGCCCGGCGTGAGCTCGGACGACTCGTTGCTCATGACGTGGTTTAACGCCATGCGCACTACGCGGCTGCGGTCCAGGCATTGGTACGCTGGTCCAGAAGCAATCAGCTCATCGCGCAGGGCTGCAAGGCTCACGCTGCTGGTTTGGCGCGCTTCACCGGCCATTCCGATGGCTTCACGAACCGACGCAAAGTACTTGATATTTACCAGCATGCGCAGTCCTTTTTAAGCCTCAAGACATCAATGACGAAAACGATATGAACTGAACGGTGTCGCCATGCGCGATGGTCTGGCCAGCCGGGTGGTCAACCAAACCATCGCCCCAAACGGTAGACGTGAGCACACCAGAGCTTTGGTTGCTAAACAAATCCAATCCGCCCGCAGCGTTGTGCCTGGCGCGCAAGAATTCACGCCTTTTATCTGCTTTAGGCCAATCAAAATGGGCGCAAGCAGCTATTGCTTCAGGAGCAAGTCGGGTGGCGCCTTGCAGCTTGAGTATGAACGGCCGAACTAACAATAAAAACGTCACGAAGCTGGATACCGGGTTACCCGGCAGCCCAATAAAGTGCGCACCCTTGATGGAGCCGTACGCAAACGGTTTGCCCGGCTTGATTGCAATTTGCCACAGCGTCAACTCCCCCAAGGCCTGCACTGCCGGTTTGATGTGGTCTTCTTCACCGACCGACACACCGCCGCTGGTAAGCACCAAGTCGTGTGCGGCACTAGCAGCTTTCAGTGCGGCAATGGTCGCGTCCAGCTTGTCGGGAACAATCCCCATGTCGGTAACCACGCAACCCAGCCGCTGCAGCAAGGCGCGCAAAAAGAAACGGTTGGAGTTGTAGATTGCACCCGGCTTCATGTCTGGGGGGGCCACGTCACCGGGCATGACCAGCTCATCACCAGTTGAAAACAAGGCCACCCGAACGCGCGGCGCAACCGGCAGGTGCGCAAAGCCAATACTGGCTGCCAGCCCAAGTGATGCGGGCGCGAGGCGCTCTCCTTTCAGTAGTACTGCAGAGCCAAGCCGCACGTCTTCACCCCGCAGGCGAATGCACTGGCCAGGCTTGGGCTGGTTTGAAAGGCGGAGCATTGCGCCATCAACGCTGCAGTCTTCTTGCATGACCACAGCGTCAGCACCGTCAGGAATCGGCGCACCTGTAAAAATTCGCGCAGCGCAATTGGTTTCAAGCAGCTCGCCGCTGCTGCCTGCCGCAATGCGTTGGTTAATGCTGAAAGATGTCGCGCTGCTTTTCCAGTCGCTGCTGCGCACGGCATAGCCATCCATCGCGCTGTTGTCATGCACCGGCACGTTCAGGTCTGCAACTAAATCACGCGCCAACACGCGGCCATCTGCATCAAACGTGCTGACGGACTCAAAGCCCTCCAGCGGTGTGGCGTGCGCTAGCAATTCACTAAGCGCCTCGCTAAGTGGCCTCATTGGCGGGAACGCTTTGGGCGGTGTGAATGTCATGGCGGCGTTGTCTTAATGCATATCAAACGAATACGCAAACCGCTCGTGGTTAGCCAGCAAATAGTCTGCTATCAAAACGGGGTTGTTGATGTCCAGCACCGGGCGCTGGGTGGCGTGGGGCAACAACTGGGGAGCATCGGTGGCAATGGCCACCACAAAGTCGTCGTCCATGTAGCGAGACGGATTTGGCGCTGCACCGTCAGCAGTCGCGCGCCAGACTTCAATTTTCAAGATATCGCTGTCTTTGAAGCCTTCCACCAACACCCAGTCAACGCCGACATACAGCTCGGCAATCAACTGGTGAACGCTCAGCTCTGCGGGCTGCTCAAACTCGCGCATCAGCGCCAGCCGCTGGCTAGACGCAACCACCACCTCAAACGCTCCGGCTGCGCGGTGGCGAAACGTGTCTTTTCCCGGATGGTCAATGTCGAACTTGTGGTGTGCATGCTTGACAACAGACACGCGCAAGCCGCGCGCCTTGAGCACAGCAATCAATTGCTCTACGAGCGTTGTTTTGCCTGAGCCAGAGTATCCGGCGAACCCGACAACATTCATGAAGTAACTTTCAGTGGCTGATATGTTTGCTATTTATATAGGAGCTGCTTACGCCTATATTTATTGCGCTAGAGGCCTATTTAATGCACATTTTCAGTAATATATGCCTTGATTTGCGCTGCATCTGGGGCCAGCAGCTTGACGCGCTTGGGCAGCGCCTCAATGCCCTCAAACTGCGGCGGCCGTGGCGGGAGTTGGCCCAGCGCCTCTTCAATCGTTTCCGCAAATTTAATCGGTAGTGCGGTTTCCAAAACGATCATCGGCACGCCAGCGTGCATGTGCTGGCGCGCGACTTTAACGCCGTCAGCCGTGTGGGTGTCAATGATGTCGTTGAACTGCGCATGCACGTTTTGAATGGTGGCCAGCCGATTGGCATGCGTGCTTTTACCGCTTAAAAACCCGTAGGTAATAGCTGCTGATTTAAATGCTTCGCTGGCGCTCAAGTCAAAACTTCCAGTAGCGTTTAACTGGTCATAAAAAAGCGCCTTGGTTTGCGCTCCGTCGCGCCCAAGCAGGTCAAACACAAAACGCTCGAAGTTGGATGCCTTGGAGATATCCATCGACGGGCTGGAGGTTTCATGCGTGTCGCCGCTGGTGCGAACGCGGTAAACGCCAGTGCGAAAAAACTCGTCGAGTACGTCGTTTTCGTTGGTGGCCACCACCAAAGAATCGATCGGCAAGCCCATCATGCGGGCGACGTGGCCCGCACAGACGTTGCCGAAATTTCCGGATGGGAC
>JANPDQ010000219.1:0-3749 GCA_031431575.1 Polaromonas sp. | reverse complement strand
ACCCGTGGGTCGCACGGGTTGGTGGAGCTGTAGTCCATGTAGATGGGGAAGTGTGGGGTTTCCATTTGGCTGGCTCAGTAAGTTGGCGGGCTAAAAATTCTCAAGAGAAGATGCTCAAGATTTAAAAAATGCATTTCCTAGGGCAAACACCGAATTGGGCGCGTTGACGCGCACTGGTTTGACCATTGGCGACGTGAAAATTGCTTTTTTCACAATTGGCGTGTTTTCAATCACGACGCCTTTGGCCAATTGGTCATCAACCAGCTTTTGAAGGCTGACAGAATCCAAAAACTCGACCATGCGGCTGTTCAATGAAGCCCATAAATCGTGCGTCATGCAGCGGCCGCCCTCGCCCAGGCAATTTTCTTTTCCAGCGCAATGCGTGGCGTCAATCGGCTCGTCCACCGACACAATGATGTCCGCAACAGTGATAGCTGATGCCTTGCGGCCAAGGGTATACCCGCCACCTGGGCCGCGAGTAGATTCAACCAGCTCATGGCGGCGCAGTTTGCCGAAAAGCTGCTCAAGGTAAGACAAAGAGATTTGCTGACGCTGGCTGATGGCGGCCAGCGTAACGGGACCGTTGTTTTGGCGAAGGCCAAGGTCAATCATTGCAGTGACCGCAAAGCGGCCTTTGGTCGTGAGGCGCATAACAAGCTCCTTTGGTTGGCTTGATCGTCATTGTTACTCTAAAAATAAATGTTTTTAGAGAGCTAGATTCCTCCAGCCGCCCCTGTCAGTCAACTAGCTAGCGGGGCGCTTTTTTCTTTTTGGTGGCGTTCTTGACTGATTCCGTCAAGTATACCACCTTCAAAGAATCTTTGCAGACCCCCAAGTTCAAAACTCGACTCGTCGGTATTAATGTCCGACTAAACGAGTCAATCAGGTTTTGGCTTGGGTTAGCCCCTGCCCGCGCCCGCGACACCAATCGGTACGATGTTGTCAGCTCCTGATCCGCCAAACGCCTGCTCTTTCAAAATGTGCAACTGATCGCGAACACGCGCCGCTTTTTCAAACTCGAGGTTTTTAGCGTGCTCCACCATCTGCTTTTCAAGCCGCTTGATCTCGCGCGACACGTCTTTGTCGCTCATGTCCTCGACCAGCGCTTTCTGCATCAGCAGCTTGTCGGCCTCTTTGCCTGACTTTTCGCTGTACACACCGTCAATCAAATCCTTGATGCGTTTGACCACGCTCTTCGGTGTGATGTTGTGCTCAATGTTGTGCGCAATTTGTTTGTTGCGGCGGCGCTCGGTTTCATCCATCGCCTTTTTCATCGAGTCAGTAATCCGGTCAGCGTACAGAATTGCACGACCATTCAAGTTACGCGCAGCGCGGCCAATGGTTTGAATCAGGCTGCGTTCAGCGCGTAAAAAGCCTTCTTTGTCGGCGTCCAAAATGGCCACCAGAGACACTTCTGGAATGTCAAGCCCCTCACGCAACAAGTTAATACCGACCAGCACATCAAAAGCGCCCAGTCGCAGGTCGCGCAAAATCTCAACCCGCTCAACGGTGTCCACGTCGCTGTGCAGATAGCGCACCTTCACACCGTTTTCGCTCAGGTAATCCGTCAGCTGCTCGGCCATGCGTTTGGTCAGAGTGGTAATTAGCACGCGCTCGTTTTTATTAACGCGAATGCGAATTTCACCCAGCACATCGTCTACCTGGTTCACCGCTGGGCGCACCTCAACTTGCGGGTCTACCAGCCCGGTGGGGCGCACAACCTGTTCAACCACCTGCCCTGCGTGCTCTTTTTCATAGGCGGCTGGCGTGGCCGATACAAAAATTGCCTGGCGCATTTTGGTTTCAAATTCTTCAAACTTCAGCGGCCGATTGTCCAGCGCACTCGGCAGCCTGAAGCCGTAGTCCACCAAGTTGTTTTTGCGAGCCCGGTCGCCGTTGTACATAGCGTTCAGCTGTCCAATCATCACGTGACTTTCATCCAGGAACATCACCGCGTCTTTGGGCATGTAGTCACACAGCGTCGATGGTGGCGAGCCCGGCGGCGCGCCGCTTAAGTGACGGGTGTAGTTTTCAATGCCTTTGCAATGGCCAATTTCAGTGAGCATTTCCAGGTCAAACCGGGTACGCTGCTCAATGCGCTGGGCCTCGACCAGCTTGCCTTGGCTGACGAAATAATCGATGCGGTCGGCCAGCTCTAGCTTGATGGTTTCAATCGACGTCATGACCTTGTCGCGCGGCGTGACGTAATGGCTTTTTGGGTAGACCACAAAGCGCGGCACTTTCTGCCGGATGCGGCCCGTCAGTGGGTCAAACAATTGCAGCGATTCAATCTCGTCGTCGAACAGCTCAATGCGCAGGGCCAGCTCAGAATGCTCCGCTGGGAAAACATCAATCACGTCGCCCCGCACGCGGAAGGTGCCGCGTGAAAAGTCCTGGTCGTTGCGCTGGTACTGCATGCGAATCAGCCGTGCAATCACGTCGCGCTGGCCCATCTTGTCGGCTACGCGCGCAATGAACCGCATCTGCGTGTAGTCCTCAGGTGCGCCAATGCCATAAATAGCGCTGACTGTCGCGACGATGATGGTGTCGCGCCGCTCCAGCACGCTCTTGGTGGCTGACAGGCGCATTTGCTCAATATGCTCGTTAATCGCCGAGTCTTTTTCAATGAACAAATCGCGCTGCGGCACATAGGCCTCGGGCTGGTAGTAGTCGTAGTAGCTGACGAAATACTCCACCGCATTTTTCGGAAAGAACTCGCGGAACTCGCTGTACAGCTGCGCCGCCAGTGTCTTGTTGGGCGCAAACACAATCGCGGGCTTGCCCAGGCGCGCAATTACATTGGCCATGGTGTACGTTTTGCCCGAGCCCGTCACCCCCAGCAGGGTTTGAAACACTTCGCCGTCGTTCACGCCCTCCACCAATTTTTCAATCGCTTGCGGCTGGTCGCCAGCGGGCAGGTAGGGCTGAAACAGCTCGAACGGCGAGCCAGGAAAGGTGGCGAATGTGCCCTTGGGAGTGGCGTCATTCGTTGGGGTTATGAGTTCAAATACTTCTGGCATGGGACTCTCAATAAACGGGCGTCGCGCGCCGTTAAAATTCAAATAACTTTCTAGCTTACGTCTTTTTTAACTTTCAGGAGCTTCTGTGTCACTATTTACCGCTGTCGAAATGGCCCCCCGCGACCCGATTTTGGGCATCAATGAAGCCTTTGCGGCTGACAGTAACCCCAACAAAGTCAACCTGGGCGTGGGTGTGTACTACGACGACAACGGCAAACTGCCGCTTTTGCAGTGCGTGCAAGCCGCTGAAAAACTGATGATGGCATCGCCCAAGCCGCGTGGCTACTTGCCGATTGACGGCATTGCCGCGTATGACTCAGCGGTGAAGGCGCTGGTGTTTGGTGGTGATAGCGAGCCTGTGACCAGCGGCCGGGTGGCAACTGCCCAGGGCATCGGCGGCACGGGAGGTTTGAAAATTGGCGCTGACTTTTTGAAAAAGCTCAGCCCCAACGCCAAAGTGATGATTTCAGACCCCAGCTGGGAAAACCACAAAGCCCTGTTTACCCAGGCTGGTTTTGAAGTCGTCAGCCACCCGTACTACGACGCCGCCAAGCGCGGTGTGAATTTTGACGGCATGCTGGCAGCCCTGAACGCAGCCGCCCCCGGCACCATCGCCGTGCTGCACGCCTGCTGCCACAACCCAACCGGTTACGACATCACCCCCGCCCAGTGGGACCAGGTGATTGCCGTCGTCAAGGCGCGCAACATCACGCCTTTCCTCGACATGGC
>JANPDQ010000218.1:0-7618 GCA_031431575.1 Polaromonas sp. | reverse complement strand
GTGGTTGTTGCAAATGGCTTGGTAAACCACCCGCAAATCGAGCCTGAAGTTGTATGACTGCGAGCCGCCGCCCAGCACGCCGCTGGTCAGCAACACCGCATCGTAATTGGACTTGCCGTTGTTGGCTGTTGCAAATATTTCTGCCGTTCTGGCAGCCACACCAGCGCCCCAAGATTGCCCATGCAACACAGTGCGTTGCGGTTGGCCCCACTGCGCCACAAACAGCGCACGCACGCGCTCGGTGTCTTCTGCCGCACTGCGAACCGCCACACCGCCTTGCCGGAAACCCGAGCCCGCATAGGCATAGCCTGCGCGCGACCAAATGGCCCAGCGTGTCGCGTCTTCTGTGGCGCGTTCAGGTTTGGGTGTGCCTAGCTCTGGCCCGCCGTGCGCATGCACAACCAGTGTGCCGTTCCACTCTGGCGGCTTTACCAGCCAATAGGTAGCACCTGCACTGTCGATACTTGTTACGCACTGGCTGCCTTTTGCAACCTCGGCGGGGCACGACTGCGCACCGGTGGCGGCAACTTGAGCGTTGGTTGTTAACCCGCTGAACAGGCAGGCCACGCCGATTGAAGTCAGACGCTTGAAGGCCAAGCGGTATGGCCATTTGGCGGTGACTTGGGCGGTGAAAGAAGCGGTTTGTGGTGTTGGGTACATGCGCATCAGTTTATCGGCTTGACAGGTTGTCGGTAACATCGCACTTTGTCAGAAGTTGGTGAGCGACGAGACAACCAGGAGCTTGGCGGCATGGCGAATTCATTTCTTGAAAACTACCGCCTTCTGGCGCGTTACAACCGTTGGATGAACCAGCGCCTGTACGCGGCGTCTGAAGTGCTGACTGACGCGCAACGAAAAGCCGACCAGGGCGCGTTTTTTAAATCGATTCACCACACGCTCACGCACTTGGTGCTGGCAGACAAGATGTGGCTGGCACGATTTGCTGGTCAAGGCGTTGAGTTTGCAGCACTGCCGCCCGAGCTGTTGGCCGTGCCTGCTGGCTCCGACTACACCAGCGACCTGCACCCTGATTGGGACAACTTGAAGCAAAACCGCGATGCACTGGACGTTGCCATTGAGCAGTGGGTGGCCGAAATGCCGCCTGAATTTTTAACCAGCACGATGCGCTATGCCAACACCAAGGGCGTAGAGCGCGCGCACCCGGCCTGGCAGGCGCTGACGCATTTTTTCAACCACCAAACCCACCACCGGGGGCAGGTGACAACGCTGCTCACGCAGGCAGGGGTGGACGTGGGCCTGACGGATTTAATTGCGCTGGTTTAAACGCAAACCAGTTGTACTTGCTATTAATTAAGTAGCTGCTTGCGCCTATATTTATTGCGCTACAGCACTAAAAAGCATAAAAAAACCCGCCAGCGGCGGGTTTTTGCTCTTACAAAGAGGTGTTGGGCTAGTTACTTCTTTGCAGCGCTTGCTGCTGGCTTTGCGGAGTCGGCTTTGGCGTCAGCTTTCTTGTCGTCTTTGGCTGCTGGCTTTGCGTCAGCTTTGGCCTTGGCAGCTTCGTCTTTTTTCATCTTGGCATCAGCTTTAGGATCTTTTTTGTCATCCTTCGCCATGGCCGGTGCTGCGGTAGCGGCTGCTGGTGCTGTTGGCTTGGCATCAGCTTTTACTTCGGTCTTTGCCGGAGCAGCAGGCATTGCTGGCTTGGCCTCAGCTTTTGCAGCGGCGGCAGGCTTGTCGTCTTTTTTGGCCGCAGGAACAGCAGGTGAAGCAGCAACGCCTTTGTAGCCACTACCGCCAACTGTCAGGCCTTCGGCTGAGAACTTGGCTGCATTGCCTTCGCCGATGCCTTTAACGCGCTCAATGAAGTCTTCCCAGCTTTTGAAGTTACCTTTTTTGCGCTCGTCAATAATTTTGGCTGAAATAACAGGGCCAATACCCTTTACGCCATCCAGCTCGGCTGGGGTGGCTTTGTTAACGTCAACTGCGGCGAACGCCATTGCAACCGTCATGGCGGCAAAAAATGCCAGCAATTTCTTGAACATGAGAAAACTCCTCAAAAATAGTTTGGTTTGAAAAACTCGGGTACTCCCCGTGGTCGAGGAGAACCCTTCTATCAACGGCCTGATGCAATGCCCGTTGACCGTTCAGGGTTTATTTTTATGCAGGGAAACCCGCGTTACGCGGTTTTTAGCCACTGCATGTAAGCGGCTACGCCAGTCTGTACGTCGGCAAAGCTGTGGTTGCAGCCTGCCGCGCGCAGGGCGCTCAGGTCTGCCTGCGTGTAGCTTTGGTATTTGCCCACCAACGCTGGCGGGAACCCGATGTAGTCGATCAGGCCACCGTGCGCTGCTTCCTTAAGGCTTAACGGCGCTTGATCCTGGCTTTTGCGCAAGCTGTTCACCACTGAAATGGCCACGTCGTTAAAAGGCTGTGCCTTACCCGTGCCAAGATTAAAAACTCCAGATTTTTCAGGGTGATCTAAAAACCAGAGATTCACAGCCACGACATCATCAATAAAAACAAAGTCGCGCAGCTGCTCACCCGCACCGTAGCCGCCGTATTCGCCAAACAGTTTCACTTTGCCGTCAGCGTGGTACTGATTAAATTGGTGAAATGCAACGCTGGCCATGCGGCCTTTGTGCTGTTCGCGCGGGCCGTAAACATTGAAGTACCGAAAGCCTGCAACCTGGGCTGCAGCGTTTTCAAAGCGCTGGCCAATTTCACGGCGCAGGCGCTGGTCGAAAAGCAGTTTGGAGTAGCCGTAAACGTTGAGCGGCTTTTCAAATTCAGGTGATTCACTGAAGGTGTCTGAGCCGCCGTAGGTCGCTGCCGACGACGCGTACAAAAGACGAGTGCCTTGTTCTTGGCACGCATGAAATAACTCGCAAGACAGCGTGTAATTGTTGTCCATCATGTATTTGCCGTCGGGCTCCATGGTGTCGCTGCATGCGCCTTCATGAAACACGGCGTCAACATCGCCAAATGCGCCTTCGGCAAACAGGTCGTAAAAATCGTCGGCATCTACATAATCTGCAATTTGCAAGTCTGCAAGATTCTTGAACTTGTCGCCCTCAGTCAAGTCATCAACCGCAATGATGTCGTCAATGCCCCGCGCGTTCAGGCCTTTGATGATGTTGCTGCCGATAAAACCGGCGGCACCGGTTACTACTAATTTCATAGCAATAAGTCCTTTAATTGTCGGCGCTGATAAGCTCTTGAATGCTCACTGTGGCAGTGCCAAATTTGCCGACGACAATACCACCAGCCAGGTTGGCAAGCGATACCGCATCACGCAGGCTCATGCCGGTGGCCAGCATGGCGGCAAAAGTTGCAATCACCGTATCGCCTGCGCCAGTGACGTCAAACACTTCACGTGCCACTGCGGGCACATCAAGCTGACCCTGGTCGTCAAAAAGCGTCATGCCTGCTTCGCTGCGGGTCAGCAGTAGCGCTTGCAGTTCAAGCTGCTGGCGCAGGTTTTGCGCTTTGGTTTGCAGCTCAGATTCACTTGCCCAGATTCCAATGACTTGCTCAAGCTCTGCGCGGTTGGGGGTTATAACCGTCGCGGTTTTGTACCGCGTGTAGTCCGACCCCTTCGGGTCCACCAACACCACTTTGCCCAAAGCCTTTGCGTGGGCAATCATCAAACCAATATGCGCCAGGCCACCTTTACCGTAGTCTGAAAACAGCACGGCATCGTGGTCTGGGCAGAGCTTTGCAAAAGCGGCAGATTGGGACGCCAGCACTTCAGTTTCAGGGGTGTTTTCAAAGTCCAGCCGAATCAGCTGCTGCTGCCTGCCAATCACGCGCAGCTTGACAGTAGTTTTAAGCTTCGGGTCGCGACCAAAGTACGGTGTGATGCCAGTTTGCGCCACCAGAGCTTCTAGCTGGTGGCTGGCTTCATCGTTACCCACCACACTCAGTAGCGATGCCTTAGCACCCAGCGCCACTATGTTATTTGCCACGTTCGCGGCACCACCAACGCGCTCTTCAGTGCGCGTGATGCGCACCACAGGGACGGGGGCTTCAGGCGAGATGCGGTCAACCGCGCCATACCAGTAGCGGTCAAGCATGGCATCGCCGACAACCAGCACGCGGGCCGCTGCTAGTTTGTCTTGAGAAATAGTCGGAAGTATCGTCATCTTTGCGATTTTCTATTCAAGCGGACATCGCGGAACTGGCTTTGCCGGGCCGCAGGTGTCGTCCCCTGCAAGGGGGAGGCAAGCGCAGCTTGCTCGGGGGTGTGCCGTATGCTTTTGGCTTTGCCAGGCCGCTGGTGCCTGCCCCCTGCAAGGGGGGAAGGTGCTACACGCAGTGAGCATCCGACGGGGGTGTTCATAACTCTTCGATGCGCCTTGCAGGGTAGCTGTCCCATGCCTGACAACCGGGACAATGCCAGAAGTGCTGGGTCGCTTCAAAACCGCAGGCGGCGCAGCGGTAGCGCATCAGGGGCTTTGTGGCTTTGCTTAGCGCGCGCTGCACCAGTTGATGGTTATGGTCTGGCTCCTGGGTGTCATCTGCAATCCAGCGTGAGGCTGCCACCAGCGATGCCTCGCCTTCAAGATGTAAGGCAAACCATTTTCTCGCGGCGTCGGCGTTCGGCTCAAGCTTTGCAATGGCGTCCATCACATCAATGGAGGGGGAGTTTTTGTAATGAACTTTGAGCAGCTCGAAGATTGGTGCGTAAAGCTTAGACTGCTGCGCAAGTGTGACGAGCAGCGAAGCAGCTAGCGGAATGGACTGCGGCGATGTTTTTTCCAGTTGCACTAGCGTATTGAAGGCTTCCTGGGATTGACCCCGCTGTTGCTGCAGCTTGGCCAACTCAATCCAGGGCCGGCTTGATTCAGGCGCAATTTCGCAGGCTTGTTGCAGCAGCTTGGCGGCGCTGCCTGTATCTCCAGTTGCTGCCAGCGCGTTGGCCTGCTCGCAAAGGTAGTGCGCTTGTCGACCGTCAAAACTTGCATGGCCTGCGCTGTTGAGTTTGCTAGCTATGTCGGCGCTATGCTGCCAGTCGCGGGAGCGCTCGTAAATTGAAAGCAGTGCAAGTCTGGCTTCCTCTTCATAGCTGGTGCCTTCCAGCCTTTGAAGTGCAATCTCTGCGCGGTCCAGCAAACCCGCTTTTAAGTAGTCAAGCGCCAGCGCGTGCTGGGCGCGGTTACGCTCAAGCTGGGGCAGGTCGCCCCGCGAAAGCAGGTGCTCATGCACGCGCACGGCGCGCTCGTACTCGCCCCTCCGCCGAAACAGATTGCCCAACGCAAAGTGCAGCTCTGATGTGTCTGGGTCGTTTTGAACCGCTTCTATGAAAGCGTCAATCGCCTGGTCTTGCTGCTCGTTGAGCAGAAAATTCAAACCGCGAAAGTAGGCTTTAGGCGCCTGGCGGTTTTCAATGCGCAGCTGGCGCAAATCAATGCGTGATGCGATCCAGCCCAGAGTAAAGGCCAGTGGCAATCCCAGCAAAATCCAGGTTACGTCAAAGTCCATAAGTGGCAGTTTTTGCGCTGGTTGACGGAGTAGCTGCTGTCACCGTTGTATTTGGCGCAGAACCCGATTCCAGCGTGCTGGCCCATTGGCTGTGGCCCATAGTGGCGTTGTTGCCTGAATGTCGCTTTTTCCACCAGCGCGGCATCATCAGCAGAACGCCTAGCGCCAGGCCAGTCGCGAAAACAGACAGCACCACCATGACCAAAGGTGCCTTCCAAATAGTGCCGAAAAAGAAGTTGACGGCCACCACTTGCTGGTTATTCAGTGCGAACGCAAAGAGCGTAAAAAAAATGGCTGCTTTAAGCAGCCACATCAGGTATTTCATTCGGCTCAACCCCTAGGTGTGCTGACGTTTGCAAAATGATTTCAGCTTTTCGGCCTACTTGTTTGGTGCCGCTTTGCTTTGTTGTTCGCTTAAAAGCGCCTCGGTACGTGCATCAACTGCTTCGCGCAGAGCTTTGCCTGGTTTGAAGTGTGGCACACGTTTTTCCGGGATTGCAACGCTCTCGCCTGATCGGGGGTTGCGCCCCATACGGGGTGGCCGGCGGTTCACTGAAAAACTGCCGAATCCGCGAATCTCAATTCTGTGGCCGCGCACCAAAGCGTCGCTGACCGCATCAAGAATCGTCTTGACAGCGAATTCGGCGTCGCGGTGGGTCAGCTGGCCAAACCGATTGGCCAACTCTTCTACCAGATCACTTCGGGTCATGGGTTCGGAATCGAGGTTTTGCTAGTTTGGGGACAGAGCACAAACAACACACTTGTGTAGATTTGCTGCGTCGTATGGTCTGTCCCGCGAAACTATTTGGCTTTATCTTAGTCAGGTTTTGACTCGCTGCTGTCCATCTTGGCGCGCAGCAAGGCACCCAAGTTGGTCAGGCCCGAGCTTTCGCGCGAAGACTGTTGGCTCAAAGTAGCCATGGCTTCTTGCTGGTCAGCGTTGTCCTTGGCTTTAACCGACAGCTGGATGTTGCGGGTCTTGCGATCCACGTTCACTACAACAGCAGAGACTTCATCGCCTTCTTTCAGAACATTACGCGCATCTTCAACGCGGTCCCGGCTGATCTCGCTGGCGCGCAGGTAGCCAATGATGTCTTCACCGAGGTCGATCTCAGCACCTTTGGCATCCACAGTCTTGACCTTGCCCGTCACAATCGCGCCCTTGTCGTTGATCGACACGAACGTGGTGAACGGGTCAGAATCAAGCTGCTTGATACCGAGGGAAATACGCTCGCGGTCGACGTCAACAGCCAACACAATCGCTTCGACTTCCTGGCCCTTTTTGTAGTTGCGCACAGCGGTCTCGCCTGGCTCGTTCCATGACAGATCAGACAAATGCACGAGGCCGTCAATACCTGCAGCCAAGCCGACAAACACGCCGAAGTCGGTGATGGATTTGATCGGGCCCTTGACGCGGTCGCCGCGCTTGGTGTCCACTGCAAACTCTTGCCATGGGTTGGCCTTGCACTGCTTCATGCCCAGGCTAATACGGCGCTTGTCTTCGTCGATTTCCAGGACCATGACTTCGACTTCATCGCCGAGTGCCACGAGTTTGTTAGGAGCAACGTTTTTGTTGGTCCAGTCCATCTCGGACACGTGCACGAGGCCTTCAATGCCTGGCTCAAGTTCAACAAATGCGCCGTAGTCGGCGATGTTGGTGATCTTGCCGAACAGGCGGGTGCTTTGTGGGTAGCGGCGGTTCACGCCCATCCATGGGTCGTCGCCCATTTGTTTCAGGCCCAGCGACACGCGGTTTTTCTCGGTGTCGAACTTGAGAATCTTGGCCACAATTTCCTGGCCAGCTGTCACCACTTCGCTTGGGTGACGCACGCGGCGCCATGCCATGTCGGTGATGTGCAGCAGGCCATCAATGCCACCCAGGTCAACGAATGCACCGTATTCGGTGATGTTTTTGACCACGCCTTTGACGGATGAACCTTCTTTGAGGGTTTCCATCAGTTTGGCGCGCTCTTCGCCCATCGATGCTTCGACCACAGCGCGGCGTGACAACACGACATTGTTGCGTTTGCGATCCAGCTTGATGACCTTGAATTCCATGGTCTTGTTCTCATACGGAGACAAGTCTTTAATTGGGCGGGTGTCGATGAGCGAACCGGGCAAGAAAGCGCGGATGCCGTTGACCAAAACAGTCAGGCCACCTTTGACTTTGCCG
>JANPDQ010000217.1:0-2353 GCA_031431575.1 Polaromonas sp. | reverse complement strand
AACCTTCTGCAGACTCCACCCAAAAACCGTATTCGCAGCGCGCCGTGTCACTCATGCTTATCAAGGCGGAACACCAGCGGCCTACTCCCCAGTCAAAAGTCGCAGCGCCTCCTCGACGCGCTTCATGCGCGCGCGGCTTAGCTCTGCGATGGGTTTGACACCCATCAATCGCCGCTTGGAAATGGTGTGAATCTGATCAATCAATAAGTCGGTCTCGTCCTTGAACTTACCAACTTTTCCCAATGAGATGCGTAACGGGTAGCCATCGCCCTGTGCATCACGGTAGAGCTGAGTGGTGCCGGGGATGACGATGGTGGTGGCGTGGCCCGCAGCGTTCAGGATGTTGGTTTGAATCACCAGTGCAGGCATGCCCCGTTTGTCGGGCTCTTCTTTGTGAGTTTGAGGCTCAAAATCAACTTTCCATAATTGGCCGCGCTGTACCCGCACAGCCTTACTCAAGGCCATCACCAGTCGATGCGTCCATAGCTTCGTTTTCAAGCAAGTGCTTGCCAGAGAGCTGCTGGGACAAAAATACCATGCGGTCTTTCAGCACCCGCTCGTTTTTCTCACGCACCGCTTCGCGCAGGTATTCAGAACTGGGCATATTAAACAAGCTGGCCAGCGACTTGGTTTGCTCAGCAAACTCGGACGAGGCGCGAAAGGAGAGGGTTGCGGCAGTCGTGATTTGTATGCCGTTCGTGTGACACAAAACTGTAGTGCGTAAACTACTGCAGCGCTTTAGCTTTGGGCCGGATTGGCCACAAATACTTGAAGGATGGATGGGTTGTTCGGATTTATAGGGCAACGACTGGGTCGCCTGATCACGTTGTACAGACTCCTGTTTTAGGAGCTGCTTGCGCCCGTATTCATTGGGCTATTGGCCTAAATGATGCCTGAAAAGGGTCAAAAACAGCTCAGAATGACCGTCAAGCCGGCGAATGCGTACGCAGCCAGTCTTTCAAAGCCGCATCAATGCGCGTCTGCCAACCCGCACCTGTGGCTTTGAAGGCGGCCATTACATCGGGCGACAGGCGGATGGTGGTGGCCTGCTTGGTGGGCGCTTTTTGCGGCCCGCGGGGCTTGATGCCCATCGTTTTGAGCAATTCATGCGGTAAAACCTGGTCGGCTGGCTTGAAACGGCGCAGGTCTGCGGCGGTCAGCTCACGGACTTCGCCGTTTGTATCAATCAATGGTGCGCGTTTGGTCATAATCTTTTACCTCTCTGGTGTTGGCCTTGCGAAAGCTGATGACGCGAATGCCACCAGTTGCAGGGGTGAAGTACAGCACATGCAAGCGTTTACCCAAAAATCCCACAGCTACAAAGCGAACCTCGGTGTAGGCTTTGCGGGTGTCTTGGTCAATGATTGCCGTGTTGAAGTCGTAATCTGCAACTAGGTCGAAGCTCAAGCCGCGTTCACGTATGTTGGCTTCGTTCTTGGATGCGTCGAATTCGATGTGCATGCGGTGATTGTACTAACAATTTGCTTGTTTGCAAATCGTAGGCCGAGTTAGTGAAGCGTAATCCGACGCCTGAATGGGTGAAAGAGGTTTGTCCGGTTACGCTTTATTAACCTGAACTACATGACTACGTGGAAACATCATCCGGTTTAGTCTTGTCTACGTCGGACCAAAAAGTTACTGCTTCCGCCAATACGCTACCTGTCAGTAAGTGATAGTTTGCTATCGCTCTTTCGAGCATCTCTGCGGCATCTGCCCTTAAATCAAAGTCAAGAGATTCATCGCCAGCGTAGTGCTTAAGTTCATTACGAGTCTGATTCAGCAGATCGGCGACAAGTTTTTCGGTATTTAAATCGGTGTCACCATGCTTCTTAGCCAACGCGATTATTTGGTTTTTCATCAAATCGAAAGAAGGAGTTCGACCCAGACTGCAAAGCCTTTTGCCGAGGATTTCTTCAGCAGCGCCCGCAAGCGTCAAAGCTGACAAATAGTCGTTTTCAGACCAAAGTCGGAGCGCCGTGATTAATTGGTGCGCAGCAATATCTTCTGCGGAAAGTTTTGAATTTGACATATCAGTTTTTAAAATCGTGCATCTTTCAAACCTCTAAACCTCAGCCGCCTCAACCAAAAACCGCACCCGCCGCACACCTTGCCACTCATCCGCATCCAACCTAAACGCCAAAGTCACCCGCGCAGGCAACGGCTCGGTATGCCCGAACCAGATGCCGTCTACTGGCTGGCCTTGGTGTTTCAACTTCAACGCCAGGTGCTTTTCACCGACCAGGCGCTGCGACACGACTTCTACTTCTTCACTAAAGGTAGGCGCGGCAAAGCCTTGGCCCCAGACTTCTTTGTGCAGGGTGTCGACCATGTCGGCGCGGCGGTATTCGGCTGA
>JANPDQ010000216.1:0-6444 GCA_031431575.1 Polaromonas sp. | reverse complement strand
GCGGTGTACGGGTGCGCCGGGTGGTTGATCACTTCATGCACCGGGCCAATCTCCACAATCCGGCCCGCGTACATCACGGCAACGCGGTCACAGGTTTCAGCAATCACGCCCATGTCGTGGGTGATCAGCATCACGGCTGCGCCCCGGTTTTTGCAAATGTTTTTCAGCAGGCTGATGATCTGCGCTTGAATCGACACGTCCAATGCCGTCGTTGGCTCGTCAGCGACGATGAGTTTAGGCTCAGCCGCCAGCGCCAAGGCGATCACCACGCGCTGGCGCATGCCGCCTGAAAACTGGTGCGGGTAATGGTCAATGCGCTGATCAGCTGCTGGAATGCCGGTGTCTTTGAGCAAGTCAATCGCGCGTTTGCGTGCCTCAGCATTGCTGACGGGCAGGTGCGCCTGAATCGTTTCTGTCAGTTGCTTGCCCACGCTGTACAGCGGGTTCAGCGACGTTAAAGGATCCTGAAAAATCGCGCCAATTTTGCGGCCGCGTATGTGTCGCAGCTGGTCGTTATTCAGGTTGTCAATGCGCTTGCCTTCCAGCAGCACCTCGCCGCTTGCAATGCGGCCTGGTGGCTCCAGCAGGCCGATGATGGACGCGCCGGTAAGGGATTTGCCCGCACCAGATTCGCCTACGACACCCAGGATTTCACCCGGCGCGATGTCAAACGAAATGCCGTCGATGGCACGCAGTGTTCCACGTCGGTTGGGAAACTCGACGACGAGGTTTTTGACTTGAAGGAGCGACATTGGTATTTGGGTGCTTCTAGAAATTCAGTTTTTAGTTACGACGTAACTTGGGTACAAGTTAGTCTGCACTGCAACTGCGTTGTCGGGATGAAGTGCAAGGCGCACGGAGCGCAGGACACCGGAATGCACTCGTGTGCATGAGGATTCCGAGCACCGCCGAATGCCACGCGTTCGATGACGCTCTGTGCCGCAATTCGCCCGAAAAATGAATTTATAGAAGTACCCATTATCGAAAGCGTGGATTCAATGAATCACGCAGCCAGTCGCCCAGCAAATTCACGCTCAGCGCAATGATGATCAGCATCAGCGCGGGGAACACAGTAATCCACCATTCGCCTGAAAACAAATAGTCGTTACCCACACGAATCAGCGTGCCGAGTGACGGCGAAGTGGGCGGCACGCCAACGCCCAAAAACGACAGCGTGGCCTCGGTAATGATGGCGGTTGCCACCTGAATCGTGGCCAGCACCAGCACCGGGCCCAGCACGTTCGGTAGCACGTGGCGCGTCATGATGCGCAGGGGTGCTACACCTGTAACGCGGGCTGCTTGCACGTACTCTTTATTGCGCTCCACCAAAGTCGAGCCGCGCACGGTGCGGGCGTACTGCACCCAACCGGTGAGTGAGATCGACACAATCAGCACACCGAACGCCAGCGACTCATGCGCGTTGGGGAACATCGCGCGGCCTACACCTGCAATCAAGAGAGCGACCAAAATCGACGGGAAGCTCAGCATCACATCGCACAGGCGCATCAAAAAACTGTCGAGCCAGCCGCCCATGAAGCCTGCCAGCAAACCCATCACGACACCGAACGCGACAGAAATAATGACCGACGCAAAACCCACCGCCAGCGAGATGCGAGCGCCGTACATCAGTGTTGACAAAATGTCGCGGCCCTGGTCGTCGGTGCCGAGCAAAAACGCGCGCTTGCCTTCGTCTTCCCAAGCTGGTGGCAGCCGCGCGTTCGACAGCTCCAGCGTCGTCAGGTCAAACGGGTTGTGCGGGGCAATAAAGCCGGCAAACACGGCGCAGACCAGGCAAATAAAAGCCACCACGCCAGCAGCAATCGCCATCGGTGAGGTTTTAAAGCTGTAGCCGACGTCGGTGTCGAGCCAGCGGGTGATGATGTTGGTCATAAATCGGATTCGGGTGTCATTCACCGCAGAGGCGCAGAGTACGCAGAGAGCCGCAGAGAGATAAAAGCCAATTTCTTTATATTTCTCTGCGCTAGCTCTGCGTTCTCTGCGCCTCTGCGGTTAAGTCTTAAAGCCTTACTTCACGCTCATCCATTTAAACGGCATGAAGTTGTCGGCCAGTTGCGTCAACTCAACTTTTTTGCTCACACCCCAAGCCAGCGCCTGCTGGTGCAGTGGCAGGTGGCCGATATCGTCGGTGTGCAATTTGAAGGCTTCAGCAATGAAAGTGGCGCGTTTTGACTTGTCGGTTTCGGACTGGATCTTTGCAATCAACTCGTCGACTTTCGGGTTGCAGTACGCGCCCAGGTTGAACTGGCCGGAACCTTTGTCGTCCACGCAGCGCATCAGGCCATTAAAAGCGTTGTGCGCGTCGTACGTACCGGGCGTCCAGCCCAGCATGTAAAAGCTGGTGTCGCGGCGCAAAATTTTCGGGAAGTAAGTGCCCTTGGTTTCAGCCTGCAAATTAATTTTCACGTTGATGCGCGACAAATTGGCGGCCACCGCCTGGCAAATCTCGCCGTCGTTCACGTAGCGGTCGTTCGGGCAGTTCATGGTGACTTCAAAACCAGCGCCGTAACCCGCATCAGCCATCAGCTTTTTGGCGGCTTCCACATCAAACGCCAGGCGCTTGTTGGCATTCGCGTCAAAACCGTTGATGCCCGGGCCGACCATCATTGCAGTGGGGTTGGAAGCGCCGCGCATCACCGTGCGCTTGATGCCTTCAATATCAATGGCCTGATAGAACGCCTGGCGTACGCGCTTGTCTTTGAACGGGTTTTTACCCTTCACGCTGGAGTACAGCAGCTCGTCGCGCTTTTGGTCCATGCCCAAAAAGATCGTGCGCAGCTCGGGGCCGGTCATTGCTTTGGCATTGGCGCTGGAGTTGACACGCGCAATGTCTTGCACTGGTACGGGCTCCATCACGTCGATTTCACCAGAAATCAACGCCGCCACGCGGGTAGCGTCGTTGGTAATCGGCGTGTAGATCACTTCGGTCACATTGCCCTCAATCTTGCCCCAGTAATTGGCATTGCGGGCAAAAGTGGTCTTGATGCCGGGCTGCCGCTCGCGAACGCGAAAAGGACCAGTGCCGTTGGTGCGAAATGACGCTGCGTTTTCAACGCCTTTGCGGCGGTCAACCGGCCGCGTCGCCTGGTTGGTTTCCGCCCACTTTTTGCTCATGATGTAGACCAGCGAGATCACATCCGGCAGGATGGGAAACGGTGCTTTGGTCTCAATTTCAATGACAAAGTCGCCCACCTTGCGGACTTCCTTGATGTCGTTGGTGTAGCTTTTCATGTCTGAACCGTCAATGCCAGCGCGAGTGAAGCTGAACAGCACGTCGTCTGCAGTAAAAGGTGTACCGTCATGAAACGTAACGCCCTTGCGCAGCTCAAAACGCCAGACGGTCGGCGTTGGCTGGCTCCACGCGGTGGCCAGGGCCGGGGCCAGGCTCAGGTCCTTGTTGCGGCCCACCAATGGCTCGTAGACATTGCCGGTCACGCTGAGCTGCAGTGACTCGTTAAGCGAATGCGGGTCCAGCGACAGCGCGTCGCCTTGGTTACCGATGCGGATGGTTTTGGCGTTTGCCGTACCCACAACACCCATCACACCCGCTACTAAAATAATAGCTGCTTGCGCCCCTATTGATTGGGCTAGAGTCGTTTTTTTCATTAAATTTGACATATTTCCTCCGATTTTTGACTTACAAATCTCACCATTTCATGCCGCCATGGGCATGGACTGTTCAACCAAACCTGCAAACAGCGCTGCCCCGAGTGGCAGAACCTCATCGTTGAAGTCGTAGCGGCTGTTGTGCAAAAAACACCCGGGCTGGCCCAGGCCATCGCCCTGGCCCAAACGCAAATACGCCCCGGGCTTGGCCTGCAGCATGAACGAAAAGTCTTCAGCGCCCATGCTGGGCACGATGTCCCGAACGACCAGGTCTTCACCCACCAGGCTAGCGGCAACATCTGCTGCAAACATGGCCTCAACGGGGGTGTTGATGGTAGCGGGATAAATGCGCTCGTAAAACACGGTGGCGGTTGCGCCAAAGGCCTCAGCCACTGATGCGCACAGCGTGTGCAAGCGCTTTTCAATCATGTCCTGCACTTCAGCGCTGAAGGTACGCACCGTGCCTACCAGCGTGGCCGTGCCCGGAATCACGCTCATCGCCTGCAGATCGCCCGCGTTCATGGCGCAAATGCTGACCACAGCACTGTCTTGCGGCTTGACGTTTCGGGAAACAATGCTTTGCACAGCGGTGATGATGTGCGCGGCAGCCAGAACCGGGTCAATCGTCATGTACGGGTGCGCGCCGTGGCCGCCCTTGCCCGTAATGGTGATGGTGATGCGGTCGGCTGCAGCCATCATGGGGCCACGGTTCACGCCCACGGTGCCAGGCGGCATCGACGGCCAGTTGTGCATGGCATACGCGGCTTGCACCGGAAAGCGGTCAAACAGGCCGTCTTCGATCATCGCTTTGGCACCAGCGTAACCCTCTTCGCCGGGCTGAAAAATCAAAACCGCTGTGCCATCAAAATTGCGCGTTTCAGCCAAATAACGCGCTGCGCCCACCAGCATGGTGGTGTGGCCGTCGTGGCCGCAGGCGTGCATGCGGCCTGGCTGGGAAGACTTCCAGCCGAAGGCGTTGTGCTCGGTCAGGGGCAGCGCATCCATGTCGGCACGCAGACCAATCATGCTGGATGATTTGCCCTTGCCTTTGATCAGCCCCACAACACCTGTTTTGCCGATGCCGGTATGAATTTCATCAACTCCGCACAGCTCAAGCGCCTGCTTGACGCGGCCTGATGTGTAGACCTCTTCAAAACCGAGCTCCGGGTGGGCATGCAAATCACGTCTGAAAGCAGTCAGCTCGGGATGAAACTCGGCAATGGCAGCGAAAGCGCGCCCAGCGGCCATTAATTTTGGGGGTTTAACGGCAGTCAGCATCAATGGCCTCCGGCTTTGCCCACGCGAAGGCGCGGGTCAACTACAAAATAAAGCAAGTCAACCACCAGGTTGATCACCACAAAAATCAAAGCGGTCAGGCACAAATACGCGGCCATGACCGGAATGTCGGCAAACGTTACGGCTTGAATAAACAGCAGGCCCATGCCCGGCCACTGGAAAACCGTCTCGGTGATGATGGCAAAGGCAATCAGTGCGCCAAGCTGCAAACCGGTGATGGTGATGACCGGCACCAGCGTGTTTTTAAGCGCGTGGCCAAAGTGAATGGCGGTGTCTGACAAGCCACGCGCCCGGGCAAACTTGACGTAGTCGGTGCGCAGCACTTCAAGCATTTCAGCCCGCACCAGCCGCATGATGAGCGTGAGCTGAAATACCGCCAGCGTGACTGCAGGCAGCACGATGTGGTGCCAGCCCTTGGGGGTGAGCAGCCCGGATGACCACCAGCCAATTTGCACCACGTCGCCCCGACCAAAACTGGGAAACCAGCCCAAGCCAACGGCAAACAACAAAATCAGCAGGATGCCGACCAAAAATGTAGGCAGCGACACGCCCAGCAAAGACACCGTCATAAACACCTGGCTCAAAAACGTCCCCCGCTTGAGCGCCGCATACACCCCCATCGGGATGCCCAGCACCAGCGCCAGCAGCGCAGCTACTCCAGCCAGCTCGAGCGTGGCGGGCAGCCGTTCAGCTATCAAGCGCGAGACTTTGGAGCCCTGTCGCAAGCTCAGGCCAAACTCGCCCTGCACCGCGTTGGCCAGAAAATTCCAGAACTGCACCAGAAACGATTTGTCCAGCCCCAGGTCGGCGCGCAGCTCTTTGATTTGTTGGGGGGTTGCGTCTTGCCCGAGCAGAAACACCACCGGGTCACCAACGTATTGAAACAGCAGGAACGAAATGAACGCAACACTGACCATCACGACGATGGCTTGCAGCAAGCGTTGAACAATAAATGCGAACATTCAAACAGTACCGGAAAGAACAGACACAGATACTAGCCCAGCAAATTGCGCGCCAGTAGCGGACATACGATGAGTTTGCGTCAGTTTGTCGCCATTCGGACAACTTGAGACAACAAAAAAGGCCCGCGAAGGCCTTTTTGTGCAGGAGAGCAGCGCCACCGGCTGACCCGTCGTGAATGCTTTTTCAGTTCACCTTCACCAGGCGCCAGTCAATGCGGTTGTCTGCGCGGTGCACCACGTCGATGTTTTTCTTCATCGCCCACGGGATGATCTGGTTGTGCAGCGGGATGTGTGACACATCGGTGTGTGACAACTCCAGCGCTTTTTCAATCAAATCATTGCGGTTTTTCGCGTCGGTCTCGACCTTGATCCGCTCAATCAGCGCGTCCATTTGTGGGTTGGAATAGCGGCCCACGTTGTAGTTGCCGTCACCGCCCGCGCCTACGCTGCGCGTGAGCGACTGCAGGCTGTACAGCGCATCAAAAGTTGGCACGCCCCAGCCCAGCATGTAAATGCTGGCTTCATAGCGCTGAATCATCGGGAAATACGTCACCAGCGGCAG
>JANPDQ010000215.1:0-9823 GCA_031431575.1 Polaromonas sp. | reverse complement strand
GCGGCTGAACACACCAAAATAGCGCCGTCCATCTGGGCTGCGCCGGTGATCATGTTTTTGACGTAGTCGGCGTGGCCTGGGCAGTCTACGTGGGCGTAGTGGCGGTTGGCGGTTTCGTACTCTACGTGGGCGGTGTTGATGGTGATGCCGCGTGCCTTTTCTTCCGGCGCTGCGTCAATTTGGTCGTAGCCTTTGGCTTCGCCGCCAAACTTGGCCGCCAAAACAGTGGTAATCGCTGCGGTCAGCGTGGTCTTGCCGTGGTCGACGTGGCCAATCGTGCCGACGTTGACGTGCGGTTTGGTCCGCTCAAATTTGCCTTTTGCCATTTCAAATACTCCAATAAAAAGAACGTGCCCGTGACAGGTTTAATGTTTGCATTACGCTGCTTGATTTTTCACCACGGGCAGTGAAAGGCGCGTAATCGCAGACAGTTGAATTCGGAATCGAATTCGGGGATTAAATCGGGGATCTAATCAGTTTGGGGACAGAGCGAAAGGGCGCTTCGCGCGTCTTTCGGTCTTTCCCGCAAATTGACCCATGGCCTTGGGCGCTTACTTCGCCCTCGCGGCCATGATTGCTTCAGACACATTCCTCGGAGCCTCAGAGTAGTGCTTGAATTCCATCGTGTAAGTAGCACGGCCTTGCGACATTGAACGCAGGGTGGTTGAGTAGCCAAACATTTCAGACAACGGCACTTCGGCCTTGATGGCTTTACCGCCACCGACCATGTCTTCCATGCCTTGCACCATGCCGCGACGTGAGGACAAATCGCCCATCACGTTACCGGCGTAGTCTTCAGGCGTTTCAACTTCAACCGCCATCATCGGCTCCAGAATCACCGGGCTGGCCTTGCGGCAGCCTTCTTTGAAGCCAAAAATCGCGGCCATTTTGAAGGCCATTTCATTCGAGTCAACGTCGTGGTACGAACCGAAGTGCAGCGTGACTTTGACGTCAACCACTGGGTAGCCCGCCAACACGCCTGAAGTCACGGCTTCGTGAATGCCTTTTTCAACCGCAGGAATATATTCGCGTGGCACGGTGCCGCCCTTGATAGCGTCCACGAACTCAATGCCCTTGCCCATTTCATTCGGCTCAATCTTGAGCACCACGTGGCCGTACTGGCCCTTACCGCCAGACTGCCGTACGAATTTGCCTTCGGCATCTTCAATCGTCTTGCGAATGGTTTCGCGGTAAGCCACTTGCGGCTTGCCGACGTTGGCTTCAACACCAAACTCGCGCTTCATGCGGTCAACAATAATTTCCAGATGCAACTCGCCCATCCCGGCGATCAGCGTCTGGCCAGACTCTTCGTCGGTCTTGACGCGGAAAGACGGATCTTCTTGCGCCAAACGCTGCAAGGCGATGCCCATTTTTTCCTGGTCGACTTTGGTTTTTGGCTCGACCGCCTGGGTGATCACTGGCTCAGGGAACACCATGCGCTCCAGCATGACGATGGCATCCGGGTCGCACAAAGTTTCACCCGTGGTGACGTCTTTCAGGCCCACGCAAGCTGCGATGTCGCCTGCGCGGATTTCGCTGACTTCTTCACGGTTGTTGGCGTGCATTTGCACAATACGGCCGATACGTTCTTTCTTGCCCTTGATCGGGTTGTAAACGCTGTCGCCTTTTTTCAACACGCCAGAATACACCCGCACGAAGGTCAACTGGCCCACAAATGGGTCAGTCATCAATTTGAACGCGAGCGCAGAAAACTTCTCGCCGTCGTCAGCCTTGCGGGTGACCGGCGCTTCGTCTTCGTCCATGCCCTTGACCGGTGGAATATCAATCGGTGACGGCATGAATTCAATCACAGCATCCAGCATGCGCTGAACGCCTTTGTTTTTGAAAGCGGAGCCGCAGTACATTGGCTGGATTTCGCTCGCAATAGTGCGGGTGCGAATGCCGAGCTTGATTTCGTCTTCTGTCAAATCACCTTCTTCAAGGTATTTGTTCATGAATTCTTCAGACGCTTCGGCAGCGGCTTCAACCATCTTTTCGCGCCACTCTTTTGCCAGCTCAACGAGCTCAGCCGGAATTTCGCGGTAATCAAACTTCATACCTTGCGAGGCTTCGTCCCAAATGATGGCTTTCATCTTGATCAAATCAACCACGCCGGTGAAGTTTTCTTCAGCGCCGATAGGAATCACCATCGGCACAGGGCTGGCTTTCAGACGCAGTTTCATCTGCTCGACGACTTTGAAGAAGTTGGCACCGGTACGGTCCATTTTGTTGACGAAGGCCAGGCGCGGCACTTTGTACTTGTTGGCTTGGCGCCAAACAGTTTCAGACTGTGGCTGCACGCCACCCACAGCGCAGTACACCATGCAGGCGCCGTCAAGCACGCGCATGGAGCGCTCAACTTCAATCGTGAAGTCAACGTGGCCGGGCGTGTCAATGATGTTGATACGGTGCTCGGGCAGGGACTTGTCCATGCCTTTCCAGAAGCAGGTGGTGGCAGCAGAAGTGATCGTGATGCCACGCTCCTGCTCTTGCTCCATCCAGTCCATGGTGGCAGCGCCGTCGTGAACTTCACCAATTTTGTGGTTCACGCCGGTGTAGAACAAAACGCGTTCGGTGGTGGTGGTTTTACCAGCATCGATGTGGGCAGAAATACCGATGTTGCGGTAGTTTTCAATGGGGGTTGCGCGGGGCATAAAAACTTTCAGTTCGGGGTTGCGAACAAACGGATGTCAGTAAGCATGCATGATGACGAGTGCATGTGACAACCACTGTTGCCAGCTGGCAGTAGCCGAAAAGCGGCTGCTGGCAACTGACAAAAATTAAAACTTGGAAGCGAAAACTTAGAACCTGAAATGGCTGAATGCCTTGTTGGCCTCTGCCATGCGGTGAACTTCGTCACGCTTTTTCATCGCGCCGCCGCGCCCTTCAGTGGCTTCCATCAATTCGTTGGCCAAACGCAACGACATGGATTTTTCGCCGCGCTTTTTAGCAGCTTCTTTCAACCAGCGCATGGCCAGCGCCATACGGCGAACCGGGCGCACTTCGACTGGCACCTGGTAGTTTGCACCACCAACGCGGCGGGATTTCACTTCAACCATCGGCTTGATGTTGCCCATGGCCATATGGAAGGCCTCGAGCGGGTCTTTGCCTGGGTTTTTCTTTTCAATGAACTCAAGCGCACCGTAAATGATGCGTTCTGCAACTGCTTTTTTGCCGCCTTGCATGATGACGTTCATGAATTTGGCGAGATCGACATCACCAAATTTAGGATCTGGAAGAATTTCACGTTTAGGGACTTCGCGACGACGTGGCATGTTTTCACCTCTTTGCTTCAGTTGGCATCAATCGCTTGATGCCGCGAAAACCATTTTGATTTTCACTTACTCGACCTTAAAAACGGGATTGTTTCTTCGGGTCACTACGCTGGTTTTTCTGCGCCATGCAGAAAAGCAGCACCTTGTATATTTTTGAGAAAGCTTATTTTGCTTTTGGCTTTTTAGCGCCGTACTTGGAGCGCGACTGCTTGCGGTCTTTCACGCCTTGCAAGTCGAGCGATCCACGAACGATGTGGTAACGCACACCGGGCAAGTCTTTGACACGACCGCCGCGAACCAGCACTACGCTGTGTTCCTGCAGGTTGTGGCCTTCGCCGCCGATGTAGGAAATAATCTCAAACCCGTTGGTCAGGCGCACTTTGGCGACTTTACGCAGAGCGGAGTTTGGCTTCTTAGGCGTCGTGGTGTACACACGTGTGCACACACCGCGGCGCTGCGGAGAGTTCTGCATGGCAGGGCTCTTCGACTTGATGACCTCGACCTCACGGCCTTGGCGCACTAGCTGGTTAATGGTTGGCATTTAAAAACGTCCCTAAACGTTGGACAAATTTGCAAAAATTTTGCAATAAAACCTGAAAACAGATCTATCTCTGGAATTCCAGAAAAGCCCATGAGTGTAGCAGTTTCGGGTTTTGATGACAAATCGCTGCATGTGATCTGGTGCGGTGTGAAGCTCCAGCTCACCTTAAGTGTTGCTTTTATATCTCTGAAAGTCGCGATTTCCGCATCCTTTCAGGCTTTCGGGACATGCGAAACGCGTAATCACGCTACTTTATCGGCAGCACCTTGCGCCCGTAATTATTGCCTTAAATCGTCAAAATACATGTGAAAGCAGCGGCAGCCTGAAACACCCAAATGCGCCAAATAGCCGTTTAAGCCGCCAGGCGCACCAGTATGTGCGGTGTTGCGCCGAGTGTGGCGGCGATTTGCGGGAAGCCGCTATTTCTACAGTGAATCATTGCGCGCTGCCTGTTTTTGCAGCAACTGCACCAGGTGGTTGCTGGTGTTGCGCAGGCGTTGCGCCATGAGCTGCGTGATTTTGACCAGCAGCTTCGCACCCACAGCCGGGTGGTCGCGGATCAACTCGCCAATGGCGCGTCTGCCTAAAACGCCTGCTTCCACCGCCTCAATCGCAGTGCAGGTGGCAAAACGCGGCTCACTGTCCAGCATTGACATCTCACCAAACGCTGCGCCGCGCTGAAGCACAGCAATGCGCGAGAAGGCCGCCGCGTCTTCGCCATCAGGCTGCTCAACTGCTGCGCGTGGGCTCGCAGCCTTGGTCACATCAACGGTACCGCGCAGCAGCACCAGCATCCACTCGCCGGTGTCGCCTTCACGAATCAACACCTGTCCAGCCTCAGCCCGCACCAGCAGCATCGAGCCCGCCAAAATGTCGGCTTCTTGCATTGTCATGTCCTGCAGCAGCGGAGAGGTCTGCAACATATCAGGGCCAAACGTACTCAAGTGGCCGCAATGGCCTGAAACTTTGAGGCCTGCATCTTCTAGTTGCTGCTCCAGCGTTTTCATCAATATCCAATCAACGGCTGGCGCTGGCTTGCAACCACTGCTCAATCTCATCGATTGCCGCGTCGGTGGCCAGCGTCAACGCGCGCACGCCGCCGGGTGCATCGGCGCTTGGCGCAGGGCGCTGCACCACGATGGCGCGCTGGTTGATGAGCTTTTCGCCTGCTGGTGTGACTTCAACCAACGTAGCGCGCAGTTTGACGAGACCAAAACTGGTGTCTGGTGCGGAGAAAAAATGGCTGAACTCCAGCAACTCCAGCCGTACTTGCAGCGGCAGCACGGCGTTCTGGCTGCGGTTGAGCGCCAGACTTTCTCTGGCGTTGTACACGGGGCGACTCAGGGAGAGCCGGTCGCGCAGGCGCTGGCGCACGAGCTGCGCTGGCGGCATAGACCAGCGCGCCAATGCGTAGACCCTGAGCTCTTGCTCGTCCTGGTAGCCCAGGCGGTAAAGCACCGCCGAGTTGTCGAGCACGCCGCCAGCAGTGGTGACATCGTCAATCGCCAGCGCTGGCAACGGGGCCTGGCGCGTGGTGGCTTGCTGCGTGAGCGGTCCGGGGCCAAAGTCAAACAGTGTGGCGCGCTGGGGCTTGTCTGGCAAGGCGGAGCATCCACCCAGCACTGCAGCCGTAAAAATAAAGCCGAAAAGACCTGTAGCGCAACAATTACGAGCGCAAGCAGCTACGTTATTAGTAGCATTTATCACAGTTGGGTGAATCATTTTTTAACTCCGTTGGCAGAAAACCCTGGCTCACCCGGACCGGGAAGCGGCGAGCCATTGCCAAAAATAAGCGACTGCGGATTGTCTTCAACCGCGTTGACGGTGCGGCGCAACTGGCGTAATGTTCTGGCTGCTTCGTCGGCGACTGAATCGAGTTTGGGCAGCGTTGCGGCGCTGAAGGTTTCAACGCCTGCGGCCAAAGCGGTTCCGCCGTCGCTGAGCTTGTCGAGCGGGCCACCCTTTTCGTTCAGGCGCTTGGCGGTCACGCCGATTTCACTCACGGCAACGCCTGCTTGCGCGGACGTGGCAGCCAAGGAAACCACCGCTGCGTCCAGGTTTTTCACCAGCTTGGGAATGTTGACCTTGTCGGGGCCCAGCTGCGCATTCAAAACGCTGGTCAGGTTGGTAGACAGTTTGCTCACGCTGCTGGCGGCCTCGCCCATGTTGTCCAGTGCCAGCGCAACACGCTTCTGGTTGTCTTCGCCGAGCAGCTGGTTGAGCTTGGTGCTGGCTTGCTCGAACTGGTCGGCTATCACTTCGGTTTGCTTGAACAATTTGTCCAGCCCACCCGCCTGCAGAGGAATGCGCGGCAGATCTTCACCCACGCCCACCAGGCGCTCAGACGATTTGCCGGTGTCGTCCAGCTGGATAAAGCCCAGACCCGTTACGCCTTGCGAGGCCACTGTGGCAAACACCGATTTGGTGACGGGTGCAGCGCGGTCAATCGACACGCGAATCAGCACATTGCCTTTGACCTTGGTGTCAAACCCGATCAGCTCAACTTTGCCGACCGGTACGCCGCGAAACCGCACCGCCGCCTGCGGTTGCAGCCCGCTGACGGTTTCCGCCGTGGTCATTTCATACATGTCGCGCTGGCTGTCGTCCCGCATCAGCCAGACCGCGAGCAATGCCAGCAGGGCGCTGACCACCAGTACAAATATGCCAGCAGCCATTGCGTGGGCTTTGTTTTCCATAAAAACCTCTCTTCAGATAGTAAAGGGGTATTCGCGCAGCAACTCCATCGCACGCTGGCCCCGCTCGCCCAGAAAAAACTCATGAATAAACGGATGCGGAAATGCCACCACGTCTTTGGGCGCGGCGCACACAATCACTTTTTGATCGGCCAGCACGGCAATGCGCGTGCTCAGCTCGAACAGCGTGTCCAAGTCGTGTGTGACCATGACCACTGTCAGTTCCATGTCTTTGTGCAGCGACCGCAGCAGCGCGCAAAAACTGTCTGACCTGTCGGGGTCGAGCCCGGCGGTGGGCTCGTCGAGCAGCAACAGCGGCGGGTCCATGATCAGGGCGCGCGCCAGCGCCACGCGCTTGACCATGCCGCCCGACAAATCGCTCGGCATTTTGTCGGCCGCGCTCGGGCTCAATCCCACCATTTGCAGCTTGACCATTGCGGCCTCGCGAATCACTGGCAGCGGCAGCGCATTCAATTCACGCAGCGGAAAAGCAATGTTTTCCAGCACCGTAAAAGCAGAGAACAAAGCTCCGCGCTGAAACAGCATGCCGATGCGGCTGGCTGCGCCGCGCCGACCCAACCTTGATACCGGCTGGCCCAGCACCGTTATCTCGCCTTTGGTAGGGTGCTCCAGCCCCAGCATTTGCCTGAGCAGCACCGTTTTGCCGGTGCCCGAACCACCCACCAGAGACAAAATTTCGCCCCGCCTTACTGCCAAATCAAGGTCTTTGTGAATGACGACTTCCTTGTCGCCGTTTTTAAAAACGGTCCAGAGTTTTTTAATCTCAACGATGGAATCAGACATGCTTAAATTCCAACGTTCTTGAACACGACTGCAAACAAGGCATCGACCAAAATCACCACCGTAATCGACGTCACCACCGATGCAGTGGTGCCCTGGCCCAGGCTCTCGGTGTTGGGCTTGACGCGCAGGCCGAAGTGGCAGGCCACCAGCGCAATCAACAAGCCAAACACCACCGACTTGGCGGTGGCCAGCGTCAGGTTGCTGACATTCACGGCCTCTGGCAGCGCGCTGATGAAGTACGCGGGCGTAACACCCATCGCAACGTCAGCGGCCAGCATGCCGCCCAACAACGCGGCCAATGTGGTCCACACGCTGATCAGCGGCATCACTATGCTGAGCGCCAGCGCCCGTGGAAGCACCAGACGAAAACCGCGCGCAATGCCCATCACCCGCATGGCGTCCAGCTCTTCGGTGACCCGCATCACGCCAATTTGCGCAGTGATGGCCGAGCCGGAACGTCCGGCAATCAAAATGGCGGCCAGCACCGGCCCCAGTTCACGGATAAGCGAAATGCCCAGAATGTTCACAATAAATGAATCGGCGCCAAACTGCTTGAGCTGCTGGCTCATCAAATACGCCAGCACCACACCAATCAAAAAACCCACCAGCGCAGTGATCGGCAACGCGGTTGCACCAATGTGGTACAGGTGGCCAGACATGTCGCGCCACGGCCCGTCTTGCGGGCGCTTGATCAGGCGGCCCACGTCCAGCAGCAATTGCCCTACCAATCGGGTCAAGGCCTTGCTGTGGTCCAACAGCCCCAGCGTGCGCGCACCCAGGTTTGTCACCGGCGACAGCCAGCTGAACCGGGGTGCAGGCGGCGGCGTGACAGCAAACTTGGCCACGGTGTCAAACAACGCGCGCTGGCTGTCAGGCACATCAATGCTGGTGGGCCAGGCGCGGCCCCAGTGCGTCCACAGCAGTTGCGCGCCCAGGTGGTCAAGCTTGTCGATGTGTAGCAGGTCCCAATGCGCGTCGCCGGATTGCGCAATGGAGTTGGCATTGAGCTGCGCCGTCAGCGCTTGCCAGGCTGCCTTGCCGTTCAGCTCGGCCGCTGTCCACGCCCCCAGTACGCGCAGCTGGGCACCCTGCGGGCCAGCCTGCTGCTCAATACGTGGTGTTAAAGATTCCATAGGCGCTGCAAAAACTCTGGCAAAAATCTGGCAAAAATCAAGGGCTGTGGCGTGAAAAGATGATGGTAACTGCACAATCTGCGTTGCTGCGGTCGCCTTTGCTAGCGCTTGGCTTTGTCCTACAGCCGCATTGATGCTTGCGATCTGTTCAAGGTCAGTTTGGTGTTGGGCGGTACGGGCAAAATGGCGGCAACCAGAAACTCACCACCAAGCCGATGACCACGCACCCCATTGAAGCCATTTTTGACTACATCATCGTGGGTGGCGGCACGGCCGGCTGCCTGCTGGCCAACCGCCTGAGCGCCGACGCATCTAAAAAAGTGCTGTTGATTGAAGCCGGCCGCAAAGACGACTACCACTGGATTCATGTGCCGGCAGGCTACCTGTACTGCATTGGCAACCCGCGCACCGACTGGCTGTACAACACCGAACCCGAAGCTGGGTTAAACGGCCGGGCGCTGCGTTACCCGCGCGGTAAAACGCTGGGCGGCTCGTCGAGTATCAACGGCATGATTTACATGCGCGGCCAGGCGCACAACTACGACGAGTGGGCGCAATTGAGCGGCGACAGCGCCTGGACCTGGGCCAACGCGCTGCCGTATTTCAAATTACATGAGAACCATTACAAAGGCGCTGACGCTTTTCATGGCGCGGCGGGCACGGCACCCGAGCTGATGCAAGATAAAACGATTCCATACCAAAAAATTCTGCGCCACCGCAAAGCAGGCGCTGAATGGCAGGTCAGCAAGCAACGCCTGAGCTGGCCGGTACTCGATGCGTTTGCCGAAGCCGCCGTCCAAGCCGGAATTCCGGCAACCGGCGACTTCAACCGTGGCAACAACGAGGGCGTGGGCTACTTTGAAGTGAACCAGAAAGACGGCTGGCGCTGGAACACCGCAAAAGCGTTTTTGCGGCCAACGTGCTACGGCCGCCCCAACTTTGAGCTGTGGAGCAAAGCGCAGGTGACCAAACTGATCATTGAAAAGCAGGCGGACGGCAGCCAGCGCTGCACCGGGGTTGAAGTATGGACCGGGCTGGAGCACATCAGCGTGCTGGCCACGCGCGACGTGGGCGCTGAAAAAGGCTTGATGGGCGAAGTGATTTTGTGTGCGGGTGCGGTCGGTTCACCGCAAATTTTGCAGCTGTCAGGCATTGGCCCCGGCGCGCTGCTGCAAAAGCACGGCATTGCGGTGGTGCAAGACTTACCGGGCGTGGGCGCTAACTTGCAAGACCATTTGCAGATTCGGTCGGTGTACAAAATCAAACCCGACGCCGCCAGCAAATCTGGCAGCGCCTGGGGCTTGTCGCTCAACACCATGGCCAATTCGCTGGTCGGCAAAGCGCGCATTGGGCTGGAATACGCCATGAAGCGCACCG
>JANPDQ010000214.1:0-7784 GCA_031431575.1 Polaromonas sp. | reverse complement strand
TGCAGCCTTCATCAGCCGTTTGTCGTCGGGCTGGCCAACGTCTATCCAGTGCAAAATTTGCTCGGTGTAGTCTTTGTGCCAGAGGGCGGCTTCGTCTACATCCCACAGGTCTTTGGCAAAGTCGAGCTTGCCGTTTTTGTCGTCCGCTGGCACGTTCAAGGCAAACGCCAGCAGGCGGATCATCATGCGTTCGTCGGCCTCTGACGGGTGGCGGGCAATGATGACGTTGTGGTCGGCGTACACGCCTCGGTCCATGTCGGCAATAGCCAACTGGGCTTTGTAAATGGTGGCTTTAAGTGCCATAAAACGCTTCTTTTGTTGACGCTAAGCCCTGTATTGGAACAGAGCGCAGCTCAGGCAGCGTTCAACCGCAGTGGCTATAGTTCCTTTATGTCCATCAAGTTGTCTGTTCTCGACCAATCCGTTGCCACTGCTGGACGAACGGAAGATGCCTCCATCCGCCAAACGCTGGGACTTGCGCAACATGCTGAATCGCTAGGCTTTCACCGGTTTTGGGTAAGCGAGCACCACAGCCACCCCAGCATCGTGGGCTCTGCCCCGGAAGTGCTGATGGCCGCCATAGCCGCCGCCACCCGCCGCATTCGTATCGGCAGCGCAGGCGTCATGCTGCCGCACTACGCGCCGTTGAAAGTAGCCGAGCAGTTTCGGGTGCTAGAAGCGCTGGCCCCGGGCCGCATTGACCTAGGCGTGGGGCGCGCGCCGGGCTCTGACATGCGCACAGCGCGGTTGCTCAGGCAAAGCCCGCAGCAGTCGAGTGACGATTTTCCGATTCAGGTGCGCGAGCTGCAGGCTTGGGTATCGGGCATTGACTTGCCCGAAGGCCACCCCGGCCACGGCGTGACTGCCAACCCGACCGGGCCGACCAGCCCCACGATCTGGATGCTGGGCAGTTCTGACTACGGTGCGCAACTCGCGGCGCACTATGGCCTGCCGTATGCGTTTGCCTATTTCATTACCGACGGGCAGGGCGCGCATCGGGCGCTGGATTTGTACCGGCAGCTTTACCGCCCCAGCGCGTTGCACCCCAAGCCGCAAGCCGTGCTGTGCGTATGGGCGTTGGCGGCTGATACTGAAGCAGAAGCATGGCACCAGTTTTCAAGCCGCGAGCGCTGGAAGCTTGACCGCAATCGCGGCGCGATTGGCCCGTTACCGTCGCCGCAAGAAGTGGCTGCGCGGCCTTACAGCGCAACTGAGCAAGTGCAGGTCGATCAGTTGCGGGCGACTGCACTGGTGGGCAGCGGCCCGCAGGTAGCTGGCAAATTACGCTTGCTGGCAGAGTCGCTTGAAGTCGATGAGCTGGTGGTGATCACGTGGACGCATGACCCAGCTGCGCAAAAGCGTTCATATGAGTTGCTTGCGCACGAATTTTTATAATCGATATTTTTAAAACAACGAGACAAACATAAATGACCACAAAGCTCTTCAATACAGCAATAGCAGGCAGCCTGCCCAAACCCGCGTGGCTGTCAGAAACCAACAAGCTCTGGCCGCAATGGAAGGCCGAAGGCGAAGAGCTGAAGCAGGCCAAGGCGGACGCCACGCTGCTGTGGATCAAGGCGCAAGAAGATGCCGGCCTGGACGTGATTGGCGACGGAGAGCAGTCGCGCCAACACTTCGTACACGGCTTTTTAGAGCAGGTTGAAGGCATTGACTTTGATCACAAAGTCAAAATGGGCATCCGCAACAACCGCTACGACGCGATGGTGCCGCAGGTGGTGTCCACCCTCAAATTAAAGGGCCGCGTGCATGCCGCTGAAGCACAACTGCTGCGCGCGCATACCAGCAAGAAAATCAAGTTCACGTTGCCCGGCCCCATGACGATTGTGGACACGGTTTCTGACCAGTTCTACGGCGACAAAATCAAAATGGCGATGGCGTTTGCCGAGCTGCTCAATCAAGAAGCGCTGGCGTTGCAAGCCGACGGCGTGGACGTCATTCAGTTTGATGAGCCTGCTTTTAACGTCTACATGAAAGAGGCCGCCGACTGGGGCGTGCAGGCGCTTGAAGTTGCCGCGCGCGGCTTGACCTGCACAACAGCCGTGCATATTTGCTATGGGTACGGCATCAAGGCCAATGACGATTGGAAAAAAACGCTGGGTGACCAGTGGCGGCAGTATGAGGAAGTGCTGCCTGCACTTGCCAAAAGCAGTATTCAGCAAGTCAGCCTGGAGTGCTACCACTCCCATGTCCCGCCGCATTTGATGGCGCTGCTCGCAGGCAAAGATGTGATGGTCGGCGTGATTGACGTGGCCAGCATTGAGATTGAAACGCCAGAGCAGATTGCTGACACGATTGGCAAGGCGCTTGTGTTTGTGCCCAAAAGCCGATTGATTGCCTGCACCAATTGCGGCTTGGCGCCCATGAGCCGCGAAATCGCCATTAAAAAGCTGCACGCACTCGGCCTGGGTGCGGCGCTGGCGCGTAAGCGTTACGCGTAGCCTCAGGCGGAATGTAAGCAATTGACGACAGATGCGTCATTTGCTTACAAGTTGATGTCGTCCTACACCGCTGTACTGCCGTTGTTGTTAACAATAGGTTTATCAATCAAATGACGGAGTCAACAATGAAAAATACACATCAACACCCGCTGCAAAGATACTTTGACCAGCCCCTAGAACTTGGTTGCAGCACCGCGCAAATACGCGCACGCGCCAAACCGCTACTTAAATGGATTGCGGTTGTTGGAGCCACGTTGTTGGCCGTAGCTGCGAACGTTGCCATCGCCGCAACTCCGTACGCCAATGCAACGGTAGAGGGCGCGCTGCTGCCGGGCGTTTATGGCCGAATTGAAATTGGTACTGCGCCACCACCACCGCTTCTTTACCCGCAACCCATCGTGATTATTCAGCAGCCCGTATTGGTGCAGCAACCGCCGCTGTACTTGCACGTGCCGCCGGGCCATGCCAAAAAGTGGTCCAAGCATTGTGGCCGCTACAACGCGTGCGGCCGACCGGTTTACTTCGTCAAAGTGGACGGTGACGACAACTTTGAACGCGTTCAATATAAAAAGAACAAAGAGTACAAAGAGTACAAAGAAGAGAAATATAAAAAAGAAAAACACCGTGGCAACGGAAACGGTAAGCACAAGGGCGACGAATAGGCCGATAGCTGCTGCAGTATTCATCCCGCAGCGTTAAAGTTGGGAGTCTTTCTTTCTTCAACCCAAGCAGCAGGACTCCAAAACATGAAAGCAATCTGGAACGGCGTCACGATCGCCGAAAGCGACACCACCGTGGTGCTTGAGGGCAACCATTATTTTCCTGAGTCATCGCTGAACCGCGACTACACCACGTTCAGCAACCACCACACCATGTGCCACTGGAAGGGCCAGGCCAGCTACTACTCGCTGCTGGTCAATGGCGAGATGAACACCGACGCCGTGTGGTTCTACCCCGACCCAAAGCCCGAAGCCCAAGAAATCAAAGGCCATGTCGCGTTCTGGAAGGGCGTGAAGATCGAAGCATGATGGCGGCAGTTCAAAACCCAAAGTGTTTTGGCGGCGTGTTGTCTGATAGCCAGCGCCCAGCGCCAGGCGCACACTAACCCGACACGCCAGGCGGATCATCGCTAAAGCGGCACCAGGATTGAATATGGATTTGCTTAACCACGATTTAGCCCACGAGTTTCCAGAGCATCTGGAAAAAATGCGTGAGCTCAAAACGAATGACGCCCATTTCGCCAAGTTGTTCACCCAATACGACGAGGGCAACCACGACGTCAAAAAGTATGAAATGGGCGCAGCCGCTATCAGCGACGAAGGGCTGGAAGAGCTGAAGAAAAAGCGCCTGGTGCTCAAAGACGAGATATACGAAATTTTGCAGCGCGCCGCATGACGCAAACTAAGTGTTTCATAAATTTGTAATATCCATTCGCTACCCTTAAAAGTTTGACGTTTGAGCTTTTCTGGAGGTGTTTATGCAGGCGATTGACGAGGAAGTGATGCGGAAAATCCGCAACGATTTGATTGACAGCTATGACGAAGAGCTGGAGATGGAGCTTGAAGACCGCACGATTTCCGAGCTGACGGGCGAGGAAGCGCACCATCACACCCCTCAAGAAAAAGAAGATCGTCGGCAGTACTTTCGGGAGTTGTTCCGCCTGCAGGGCGAGTTGGTCAAGCTGCAAGACTGGGTAAAAAACACCGGCCACAAGGTGGTTATTTTGTTTGAAGGCCGCGACGCAGCTGGCAAGGGCGGCGTGATCAAACGCATTACCCAGCGCTTGAACCCACGCGTTTGCCGCGTGGCCGCTTTGCCCGCACCCAACGACCGCGAACGTACGCAGTGGTACTTTCAGCGCTACGTGTCATACCTGCCAGCAGCGGGCGAAATTGTTCTGTTTGACCGCAGCTGGTACAACCGCGCCGGGGTCGAAAGGGTGATGGGGTTTTGCTCGGATGAGCAGTACGAAGAGTTTTTCAGAACCGTGCCCGAGTTTGAAAAAATGCTGGTCAGCTCTGGCATTCAACTCATCAAGTATTGGTTTTCCATTTCTGATGAAGAGCAGCAGTCCCGCTTTTTAGGGCGCATTCATGACCCGCTTAAACAGTGGAAGCTCAGCCCGATGGACCTCGAATCGCGCAGCCGCTGGGAAGACTACACCAAGGCTAAAGAAATCATGCTGGAGCGCACCCACATCCCCCAAGCGCCATGGTGGGTAGTGCAAGCCGACGATAAAAAGAAGGCAAGGCTGAACTGTATTCACCATTTACTGGGACAAATGCCGTACGGCGAAACTGAACATCCGGCGATTGTTCTGCCAGAGCGCGTGCGCCACGAAGACTACCGGCGCAACGCGGTGCGCGAAGATATTTTGGTGCCCGGCGTGTATTGATTTGCAGGCTATTGGCTGCGTGTGCTGAGGTCTTAGCTGCGCACGTCAGCTATTGGCTCGCTGCCAAAGTCAGCGCGGGCCAAATAGTCCAAAACACTGCGCGCTGCTTGCTCTGGAGATGCCAGTGCTCCGCTGTCCTTCATTCGCACAAATGCCGCGCGGTCAGCAAAGGCATTTGCATCGGCACTGCGCAACTGAATTTGCATATCGGTATCAATCACGCCCGGTGCAAGTGAGCACACCTTTGCGCCATTGGGCTTTAACGCTTCGTCCAGCGCTACGCAGCGCGTGAAATGGTCCATGCCAGCTTTGGCTGCGCAGTAACCTGCTTGGGCAGCCATTGCGCGGCGGCCTAGACCAGACGAGATATTGAGCACGCGCCGAATTCCTGACCACTTTTGCGTAGCGCGCAAAAATGCACTGGTGAGCTGCATGGGTGCTTCCAGCCCCACGCGCAGTGCACGGCTCAAGTCGTCTGCGTCAGCGTCGCTTAAGGGGCCGATTCGGGCGATCACGCCAGCATTGTTGATGAGTGTGGCGCTTGCAAAAGTCTTGCCGTCTTGTTCCCGCAGCCACTGCTCCAGCCGCGCACCAGCGCGTGTGCTCAGTGCAAGGTCCTGGCTCCACTGCACCAGCTTTACCCGTGCAGCATTGGCCTGCTCTGCCAATGCGTCGTTTGTGCTGCGCGAAATACACAGAACAGAATTGCCAGGCTGCAGGAGTTGTTGCGCCATGGCAAGGCCCATGCCGCGCGACGCGCCGGTCAACATATATAAGTGTTGCGTCATTCAGAAGGGGCGTTAAGGATGGAGATAAAAGACAAGTTCAGACAGCGAGAACTATAGGGAAGTTTGCGCGTATTGCGTCGTTACCGGTTGTAAAGGGCGCGGCCAGCGCAGCGCGGTCAGCCTCGCTCATGCTGCGCCACAAAAAGTCGCGCGCGTTACCTGCGTCTCCGGCCACGTAAAGCTGTGTGGTCAACACCTCGCGCTGTCCGAGCTTGACCTTGACGTGAATATGCGGCGTTCGGCCTGAATACGCAACGGGCCGAATGGTTCGAAACCGATAACGACCATCGCTGCCAGCAACTGCCCGCCCGAAGCCCTGAAAGCGCTGATCGGCTTTGCCGCCGTCGCCTGGGTGGTGGTAGTGTCCGTCGTGGTCACACTGCCAAATTTCTACTTGCGCCCCCGCCACTGGTTTGCCGTTCAGGTCACTGACAATGCCTTCCAGCCACGCTGCCTGGCCTTTTGGGTAGTTTTGCTCGCCGTTTTTCAACAGGTCAAAGTCCGCGTCTTTGGGCAGCACCACGGGGTAGAACGGGCCTTCGGTTTGTGCTGGAGTAGCTCGCAGCGCAGGCTGGTTTTGAGCCTGTGCGCGCAGCCACAATGCGGGTGCAAATACGAGGGCAGCGGCTGCGGTGCGGCGTCGCAAAAGGGGTTGGGTGGTTTTGAATGTTTGCATGGGCTTTAAGACGCAAATGCTGCGTATGAAGTTCCGCAATTCAAAACTCTGGCCTTGACGCAAACGCCATTTCCTGGCCATTTGCCGGGTGTTGAAACCGCAGCGCGCTCGCATGCAGCAGCAGGCGCGGGCTTTTGGCTTGCACGGCAGCTGGCGCGTACAGGGCGTCACCCAAAATGGGGTGACCAAGCGCCAGCAAGTGCACCCGCAGCTGGTGCGAGCGGCCGGTGACTGGCTGCAACTCAACCCGTGTGGTGTTGGCTGCGCAATCGTTTGACACCGCACGCCAGCGGGTTTGGCTGGGTTTGCCAGCACCGGGGCTGATGATGCGCAGCGGCCTGTTTGGCCAGTCGAGGGCTATGGGTAGGTCAATTATTTGCCAATTGGTGGCGACTAGCAGTAGCCCATCGACAACTGCGACGTAGCTTTTAAAAATTTGTCGCGCTTCAAACAGTTTGCTCAAGGCAGTCTGCATCACTGCGCCGCGTGCCAACAGCATCAGGCCAGAGGTGGACATGTCTAGGCGGTGAACCACCAGCGCATCAGGGTAGTGGTGCTGCGCACGGCGGCTAAGGCAATCTTGCTTGTCTGCGCCGCGCCCGGGCACTGAAAGCAAGCCAGCGGGTTTGTTGAACACCAGTAAATGCGTGTCTGCGTAAATCGTTTCTATGCTGAAAGCAGTGTCCGCCACGTCAGCAATTTCAGCCGCGTCAAGCCGGGTCGCGCTGAGCTGGGTTACGCGAAGCTGTGTCACGTGGTGGAGGAAAGTTGTGCACCGTGGGGCTGCTGCGTTTGACCTCGCGCAGCATGAAAAGGTACAAGCTTTCAACCTTTTCGCGCGCCCATGGCGTTCGGCGTAAAAACTTCAGGCTGGACGCCACGCTGGGCTCGCTTTGAAAGCAGCGAATCGGGATGCGCTGACCCAGTCCATCCCAGCCGTAATGCGTCGCCAAAGCGGTGACGATGGCCTCCAGCGTCACGCCGTGTAAAGGGTTGCCAGCCTGAGTGTTCTCAGGCTGGTCAGGCGTTGTCACTTATTTTTCAGTTTGCCGCGCACCGGCACTTGGGTGACGACAGTGGGGCGCACGGCGTCGGGTGACACTGCCTTCGGTGGCGACGTGTCTTTTTTTGGTTTTTTAACCATCTTGCTGGTGTTTTGTTGACCTTTTGCCATAGCGTTCTCCGTCAGGTTTTAAAAACTAGATTATGTGTGAAATCAATGCAATTTGATGCGCGGGCGGTGCGTGCGGTCCAGCATTTCAGACAGCGTAATCAGCAGCGTTTTTTTCACACCACCCAGCGCCAACTGGTGCTGCTTGTGCAGCGCCCAGTACATGAATTTGGCGATCTGACCTTCAACAAAAAAGCTGCCTTTGCTTAAGCTACCCATCAAGCTGCCGACCGACGAATATTCAGCCAGCGACACCAGCGAGCCCTGGTCGGTGTATATGTACGGCAAGACCGGC
>JANPDQ010000213.1:0-22174 GCA_031431575.1 Polaromonas sp. | reverse complement strand
ACCAGCGCTTCCAACAAGCAGGCGGCTACAAATGCGGGCCACAAAATAAGCACCCATTGTTTAACACGACTTGGGGTTTGCACTTCAGGGTTGTGCATTGTTCTTACCTCCAGTTGCGCTGTGATTACGGCCGATTTGGGCGGGCTGCATGGGAGGTCGGGCAGTTTTCAATTGATTGCTAATTTCAAGTCCTACTGGATAACGATCCTCTGGAACCACAGCATCCGGCCCGCGCATGATGTAGAACGCAGTAACAATACAGGCCAGCACGGCAGACAATGGCCCGCTGATAACCATCCATACGTAAGGTTCCTTCCACCAAGGTCGGGGATTTTCATCAGCTACTGACTTAACGTCAAAGGTATTAGTTGGTTTCATATTTGGAAATTTTTGCATCTAACTATTTTCGTACGCACAACCTCTCAACGTGGAACTAAAAACATTGACTTTTCAGTGGCGAACGCCTCCTGCACTCCATGGGCTGTCACCATGAAGATTATCGGATGCGTGCCTGCAGCAGTGGCGTTAAGTGGGATCTGCAGTCGCACCGGAAACCACTTTGCACTAGCAGCTTCCACCACAACATCAGCGCCAGACACGATACGTAAACCATCGACGCCCACTACACTCAACATGTATCTTTGATTGATCTCAGTTGCATTCATAATTTGCAATCGGTATACATTTTCAACCTCACCTTGTCCCACCATACGAGCCATTGCACCGCGGTCCCGGACTACATCAACCCTTAAGGGCGCTCGTGTCATCAAGCTCCACAGCATGGCAATGGTGATAGATCCCAAGACTGCTGAATAGATCAGTACCCTAGGGCGCAATACCCTGCGAAACATAGATGCACTGGAGAGGTTTTGGTCAACACCGTTCTGCGTGCTATTACGAATCAATCCAGGCGGGTAATGCATTTTTTGCATCACACCATCACACACATCGATGCAGGCTGAACAGCTTATGCAGTCGTATTGCAGGCCATTGCGTATGTCAATGCCTGTTGGGCATACTTGTACACAGAGTGTGCAGTCAATGCAGTCGCCCAAGCCTTTAGCGTGGTATTGGTTTGGTGTATCACTGCGTGGGCGTGAACCTCGACCCTCGCCTCTGGCTTCATCGTAGGTGACTATTAAAGTATCCCGGTCAAACATGGCGCTTTGAAAGCGTGCATACGGGCACATGTATTTGCACACCTGCTCGCGCATCCAGCCAGCGTTACCGTAAGTGGCAAAACCATAAAAAAGCACCCAGAACAGCTCCCACGGCCCCATGGCAAAGTTAACCACTTCGACAGAAAGTACCCGGATGGGCGTGAAGTAGCCAACAAAGGTAAAACCGGTCCATAAACCAATCGCAATCCACACAAACTGCTTGGCACTTTTACGCGCCACCTTGTTCAAGCCCCAAGGCGATTTGTCCAGGCGCATGCGGGCAATGCGGTCGCCTTCAATTTTGCGTTCCACCCACATGAAAATTTCGGTGTAGACCGTTTGCGGGCAGGTGTACCCGCACCACAGCCGTCCAGCCACAGCAGTAAACAAAAATAGTGACAAAGCACTGAGAACCAAAAGACCGGTCAGGTAAATCAGGTCCTGGGGGTACAGCACCAGATTGAAAATGTAAAACCGCCGCGAAGCCAGCTCGAACAACACGGCCTGTCGATCATTGATAGAAAGCCACGGCAGGCCGTAAAAGACCAGCTGCGTTGCAAACACCATGCCCCAGCGCCACTTGTTAAACCATCCCGACACGCTGCGCGCGTAGATTTTCGGATCAGACAGGTACAGCGACGCCACGCTTGAAGAGTCGTCCACCGCTATGGGGATGACCCTTCTCGGGCTGGCTGTGCGCTCGGTGCTGTTAGACACTGCGGGGCCTCACATGACTTCTAAGGTGTTTTAGGCGGGGGCGATGCAACGGCGGATTGGGACAAGCTGAGCACATAGGCTGCCACCACATGAATTTGCTCGGCCGACAGCTTTGGCGACTGCGCGGGCATCACATTGTTTTTTCCGTTTTTAATCGCGCTGACGATTGCCGCTTCACCCCACCCATGCAGCCAGTAGGCGTCCGTCAAATTAGGTGCGCCCAGGGCCTTGTTTCCCTTGCCGTCCAGCCCGTGGCAGGCAGCACAGGTCGAGAATTTAGCTTAGCCGCTAAATGCCTTGATTTCGTTGTAAGGACTGCCCGATAACGACAGAACGTAGTGGGCAACTTCGCTTATCTCAGGGTCACCACCCACCGCTGCGGCCATTGGCGGCATCAAACCGGTACGTCCGTTAGTCACGGTTTGCACAATGTGGGCTCCACCGCGCTCGCCAAGCCATGCGGCATTGGGGTTGGTCAGATTGGGAAAGCCCTTGCTGCCGCCCCCGTCGGAGCCATGGCACTGCGAACAGTTGTTCATAAACAACCGCTCGCCAACCGCCAGCGCGCGCGAATCTTTTGCCAGTGTCTCTACCGGTTGAGCCGCAAACGAGGCATACAACGGTGCCACTTTTGCGCGAAGCTGCGCCACATCTTGCTGGTGCTCTTCTTCGGTTGACCAGTTTAAAAGTCCCTTGAAGCTGCCCAAGCCGGGAAACGCCAGCAAATACACCAGTGAAAAAACAATTGTCAAAATAAACAGCCACAACCACCAGCGGGGCAACGGATTGTTGTATTCGCGCAGGTTGCCGTCCCACACGTGGCCCGTGGTGTTGTCGTTTTGGTTGGTAGTCCCGTTGCCGTCGTGCGCAACTACAGTCGCTTTACCCGCCAGATACAGCAGCAAGCCGCAGGCCAAAACGGAGACAAGGCTGATGCCCGCTACGTACCAAGACCAAAATCCATTGACGAAATCGCTCATGGGTGTTGCTCCTGATCTGACTGAAATGGAAGTTGCGCAGCTTCGTCAAACGCCACTTTGCGTGAGGGGCGGTAGGCCCAAACTGCAATGCATATAAAAAGCACAAAGCCGGCAGCAGTGACCAAGCTGCGAAGCGTATTGATATCCAAAGTGCTGTCCATGTTCTTCGCCTCCTATTTCAAAGCAAGGCCTAGACCCTGCAAATACGCCACCAACGCATCCAGCTCTGTTTTGCCTTGCACTTCAGCGGGCGCAGCGGCTATTTGCGCATCGGTGTAGGGCACACCCACCCTGCGCAGTGCAGTCATATGAGCGGCAATAGATTCGTGATCTGCTGGCGCTTTTTCCAGCCACGGGTAAGCTGGCATGATGGATTCAGGCACCAATTCACGCGGCGCAATAAGGTGCAGGCGCTGCCACTCGTCGCTGTACTTTCCGCCCACACGATGCAAGTCTGGCCCAGTGCGTTTGCTGCCCCACTGAAACGGGTGGTCGTATACGAACTCACCCGCAACTGAATAGTGGCCATAACGCAGCGTTTCAGCCACGAGCGGCCGAATCATCTGTGAGTGGCAGTTGTAGCAACCTTCACGAACATAGATATCGCGGCCCACCACTTTCAGGGCGGAATCTGGAACGATGCCTTTGATCGGCTGCGTGGTGGATTTTTGAAAAAATAGCGGAACAATTTCCACCATGCCGCCTACGGCGACCACAATCAAAATCAACACAATCATCAGGGTGTTGCTGGTTTCAACTTTTTCGTGGGTAAATGCCATGTTCAGCTCCTTAAGCGTGGGCTATCGTGGCCGGTGCTGCAGCCGGAACAGGGGCATCACATGGCTTGCCAGCTCGGGCCGTCATATACACGTTCCAAGCCATCACCAGCATGCCTGCGAGGTACAAAATACCGCCCAAAAAGCGCACTACGTAAAACGGGTAGGTTGCCTTGACGCTCTCCGTGAACGTGTAAGTGAGCGAGCCGTCCGGGCTGATGGCACGCCACATCAGGCCCTGCATCACGCCAGCAATCCACATGGCGGCGATGTACAAAACGATGCCCACCGTAGCGATCCAAAAATGCAGCTCAATGGCAGGCACACTGTGCATTTTGGATTGGCCAAACATACGCGGTACCAGGAAATAAAGCGCACCCATTGAGATAAAGCCAACCCAGCCCAGAGTACCGCCATGAACGTGTGCAACGTTCCAGTCTGTGTAGTGAGAAAGTGCGTTCACGGTCTTGATCGAAAGCATGGGGCCTTCAAAAGTCGCGATTCCGTAAAACGACAGTGCCACAATCATGAAACGAATGATCGGGTCGTCACGCAGCTTGTGCCAAGCGCCAGATAAAGTCATCACGCCATTTATCATGCCGCCCCAACTCGGCGCCAGCAAAATAAGCGAGAACACCACACCCAACGACTGCGCCCAATCCGGCAGGGCTGTGTAGTGCAGATGGTGCGGGCCTGCCCACATATAAGTAAATATCAGCGCCCAAAAATGCACAATGGACAAGCGGTACGAGTACACCGGCCGCTCAGCCTGCTTGGGTATGAAGTAATAGACGATTCCCAAAAATCCGGCAGTAAGCAGGAAACCCACCGCGTTGTGACCGTACCACCACTGCACCATCGCATCTTGCACCCCAGCGTAAGCCGAGTAGGACTTCATCCAGCCAGCGGGCACAACTGCCGCATTGACTATGTGGAGCATGGCTACCGCAATGATGAACGCGCCGTAGAACCAGTTAGCGACGTAAATATGGCGCACTTTGCGGATGCCAATGGTGCCAAAAAAAACGATCGCGTAGGCCACCCACACGACGGTAATCAGTATCGCAATCGGCCATTCCAGCTCTGCATATTCTTTACCGCGCGTGAAACCCATTGGCAATGAAATAGCCGCAGCCACAATCACGGCCTGCCAACCCCAGAAGTGAAATGCCGCCAACTTGTCTGAAATGATGCGGGTCTGGCAGGTGCGCTGCACTACGTAATAGCTGGTGGCAAACAAGGCGCAACCACCGAACGCAAAAATGCCGGCGTTGGTGTGCAGCGGGCGCAGCCTTCCGAACGACAGCCACGAGATACCGAAATTCAGCTCGGGCCACGCCATTTGCGCCGCAATAAACACACCCACCAGCATGGTGACCACACCCCACACCACCGCCATGATGCTGAACTGACGCACCACCTTATCGTTGTACAGCGTAGCTTTTGAGGCGGACCAGATTCGCCGCGGCGCCTGGGTAGTCGGGATTGGCAGTACTGCTGTCATTTTTGAAATCCTCTTTGCCGGTAGTTATGGTGAAGTGTGCTTTCAGCCACCATTCGGCGTGTTGATATGGATCAAGCTTGCAGAAGATGAATTGGCAGGTTGTCGGGGTTCATCAGGCATTGCGGTCAAGATTCGCTCCCCCTCAGTGTCCAGTTCTTCAAACTGGCCAGACCAAACCGCCCACGCGAGAACGCCCACTACTGCAAGCGCCAACAGCACCGAAAGCGGAACAAGTAAAAACAAAATATCCATTAAATATGCCCTTTGGATCGAGACAACCGGGCAGCATTGGCCACCACCAGCACCGAGCTTGCCGCCATCCCTAGGCCAGCCAGCCAGGCGGGCAAATAACCGCTCAATGCCAGGGGTACACAAATAGCGTTGTAGATTACCGCCCATGCCAGGCTTTGCTTGACGACGCGCAAGCACCTTTTCGCCTGCGCCAGCATGGCAGGCAACATGACCAGTTGTGCGCCGGGCACAACAAAATCACTTTGCGCCTGCGCCAGTGGGACTGCAGCTCCAACTGCAACTGATACATCCGCCGCTGCCAGCGTAGGGCCGTCGTTGAGGCCGTCTCCCACCATCAGAACCTTATGGCCTTCGACTTGAAGCGCCTGTGTAACTGCGAGCTTTACATCTGGTGTGCAGTCGCCTCTTGCGTTAGCGATGCCAAGCTGCCCAGCCACGCGTTGCGCTGCCGACTGCGTGTCACCTGACAGCATCAAAACATTGACCCCACTCGCGCGCAATGCGTCAATGGTCTCAGCGGCATCTGGCCTTAATGTTTCTTCAAAATCAAAGCTGGCAATAAAGCCTTGGCTGTCAGATAGAAACAGCCGCTGACCCGAGCCGTGAGGGGCACGCCTGTGCTGCGCGTCATCAACCTTGGAGTACTTGCCCGAGCCCAGTCTGAGCGGGCCCGCAATCTCAGCGCGGGCTTCTTTTAAATAGCCTTCAAGGCCGAGCCCAAAGCGCTCTTTGACATCTGCCGCTTCGATGTCGGGAAGACCGCTCGACGCTTTCACCACCGCGCGGGACAAAGGGTGAACCGATTGCTTTGCCAGGCTCGCAGCCCATTGCAACGCTTGGTCTGGAGTGACGCCATCACGCGTAAAAATGGATTCAAGGCGCATGGCGGTTTCGGTTAAGGTACCGGTCTTGTCGAAAATTACGGTGTCTATGCCGGCAAGCGATTCAATGGCTTGCAAACGCCGCACCAACACGCCGTTGCGCGCCAGCAGTCCTGCTGTCGTCAACATGGCGGTCGGCGTGGCGAGTGACAGTGCGCATGGGCAAGTCACCACCAGCACAGCCACAGCGGCCATCAGTGCCAGGGCTGGGTCTGTTTGCCACCAAAATGCCACAGTCCCTAACGCAGCCATCAAAACAAAAGCCAAAAACGGCTTGGCAACCTTGTCCGCTAGCAGCGCCAGGCGTGGCTTGTCGAGTGCGGCGCGCTCCATCAACTTCACGATTTGCGCATAACGCGTGTCAGCACCCAGCTTTTCAATGCAGACCAGGCACACATTGGCCAGGTTGTAGCTGCCCGCCATCACAGTGGTGCCAGGGCTGCGTGGTACGGGCCTGGACTCCCCGGTTAAAAGTGCCTCGTCGACTACGACGTTGCCCGACAGCACAATTGCATCTGCTGGAAATGCCTCGCCAGGCAAAACTCGCACAATATCGCCCGGCGCCAGGCGCCGTACTGCCACTCTTTCAAACTCACCACACGCTGTTTGTCGCAAAACGCTGGCTGGCACACGCTGCATTAGTGCACCCAAAGAGCCAGCAGTACGGGTGCGCAGTCGCTGTTCAAGCCAGCGCCCGGTCAGAAGAAAAAAGACAAACATGGTGAGCGAGTCAAAATACACTTCACGGCCCCACCATCCCTGCGGCTCAAACGTGGCGGCTGTGCTAACCGCAAAAGTGACGGCGATGCCAACGGCAACTGGCAAGTCCATACTGATACTGCGCTGCATCAGGCCCCTCCACGCGCTGGAAAAAAAGGGGCCGCATGAAAAAAACACTACTGGCAGGCTCAACACCCAAGATGCCCAGCGCAAAAGCTTCTCAATATCAGGCGACACATCGCCCGGCTCCGTGAAGTAAGTAGGCGCGGCGTACATCATGACCTGCATCATGCAGAACCCGGCTACCAGCCAGCGCCACAATGCCAGGCGTGATTGCTGGCGGTTCTCCGCCAATGAAGACGCGTCACTGGCTGGAGATAGCAAGTAGCCCCGGGCAAGCGCAGCGCCCATCCAGATCGACGGCCGGGTTAACGTTGGAGACCAAGTGACAAGGGCACTGGAGCTTGCCGCACTGACTTGCGCAGCAACAACTCCGTTCACACTTCGCAGTGCAGCCTCAAGCGTTAACGCGCACGCTGCGCAATACATACCCTGCACAACCAGAAAAGACTGGACTTCTTCAGGCTGCGAGCGCCCCGGCACGCTGACGGTGCTTTGACTAAAAGCGGCCCATGCCTCGGGATCGTCGTACAAACAAATAGCTGTCTCGCTTTCAACTGCATGAGAAGCGGCTTCCCCAGAGCTGGAGGGGGGTTCGACAATGGCGGCTTGCATGAGCCAAGACTATCGACCGCTACCCGAATAAGTCTTGATCTGGATCAAGTCATGCCGGTTTGTCTTCTTTTAAGCTTGGATTTCAACCTTTAGGAGACGCAGCATGTACCAAAAAATTCTCGTTGCCACTGACGGCTCAACTCTTTCGCGCAAAGCCGTTAGCAGCGGCCTGGAGCTTGCCGCTTTAACTGGCGCAAGCATCGTTGCCCTTAAGGTGGTGCCGCGCTACCCTGTCAGCTACTTTGAAGGTGGCGTGGCCTTGTCCGTCAACAATATTGCTGGCGTTGAAAAGCAATGGGCAGACGCCGCAATGGCGATAGTGGAAAAAGTCAAAGACGCTGCCGAGGCTGAAGGCATCAAGGCCAAGGCCGTGACGGTGTCATCAGACTTCACGGCTGTAGCAATCATCAACGCCGCCAAAAAGCACAAATGCGATTTGATCGTAATGGCGTCACATGGCAGGCGCGGCATGAAGCGCCTGCTGATGGGAAGCGAGACCCTGCATGTGTTGACGCACTCGCACATACCTGTGCTGGTGCTGAGATGAAAGCGGCGGTTGTAGAAGCCTTCGGCAAACCTCTGGTGCTGCGTGAATGGAAGACGCCCACGCCGGGTGCAGGCCAAATTCTGGTGAAAACTGAGGCCTGCGGCGTATGCCATACCGACTTGCACGCAGCACGCGGCGACTGGCCCGTAAAACCCACGCCGCCGTTTATACCGGGCCACGAAGGCATCGGGCGTGTTGCTGCAATTGGCTCGGGCGTAACCAGCGTTAAAGAAGGCGATAGGGTCGGAGTTCCTTGGCTGTACTCGGCTTGCGGCCATTGCGAATACTGCCTGTCCGCGTGGGAAACTGTTTGTGCCGACGCGCAGTTTGGCGGCTACACAGTGAACGGCGGCTTTGCCGACTACATTTTGGCGGATCCCAATTACGTTGCGCATATTCCCAACGGGTTGTCTGCAATCGACGCAGCCCCGATCATTTGCGCTGGCGTGACGACTTACAAAGGCATCAAGGAAGCAGCTACCAAACCGGGAGACTGGATCGTCATCTCTGGCGCAGGCGGTTTGGGCCACCTGGCTATTCAATACGCCAAGGCCATGGGCTTGCACGTTTGCGCAGTAGATATTGACGACAGCAAGCTGGCCCATGCCAAGGCAATGGGTGCTGATGCCACGGTCAATTCCAAGCTGCCCGATGCCGTGGAACTGGTCAAAAAAGCAACGGACGGCGGCGCACATGGCGTGTTGATTACAGCGCCATCACTTGCAGCTTTCAAGCAAGGCGTTGCAATGACCCGCAAGCGCGGCACTTGCGTACTGACAGGACTGCCGCCAGGCGAGTTTCCCTTCCCCCTGTTTGAGGTGGTGGTGAACTGCATCACGGTACGCGGCTCATTTGTGGGCACACGGCAAGACATGGCTGAAGCACTGGCTTTTGCGGCTGTTGGCAAAGTCAAGGCAGATATTGAGCTGCAACCCTTGTCAGCCATCAACCAAGTGTTCGACCGGCTGGAGCGTGGCGAGGTGGCAGCGCGGGTGGTTCTTGAGTTTGACAGCCCTTGACTAACAACGCTCACTTTGAACGGAAATAGAAATGAAAATGCTATTGGCGGCTGACGGCAGCGCATACACACAAAAAGCTCTGGAGTTTGTCAGTGCGCACAAACACCTGCTTGGCGCTAACCACGAGCTTGTCGTGATCCATGCACAAATGCCGCTTCCAACCGGCTTCAACGTCATTATGGGTTTTGAAAAAGCAGCGGAGCTTCACGCAATCGAATCTGCCGAGGTGTTTAAGCCCATTAAAAAGTTTCTGGACAAGCACGCTATCAAATACCGCTGCCTGACTGCCATTGGCCCGATTGTTAAGGAAATTATCGACGCTGCAAAAGCCGAGCATTCTCACTTGATAGTAATGGGAACCCACGGTCGCGATTTGATCGGACGCGCCTTGATGGGAAGTGTTGCTCAAAGGGTAGTGGCACACAGCACTGTTCCGGTGTTATTGGTGAAGTAAGCCAACAACTGCGATGTGGATACACGAAAACGCTTACCGTGAAAAACAATTTAAAAGACCAAAGCACTACGCCCGAAGCGATTGAAAACACGCCTGCAACCCCAGCGCACACATCAAGCGCCCAAGACGTCGCTGTTCAAAGCAACGTGCAGCCTTCTGTCGGTTTAACAGCGCAGGACGCTTTGAAAAGACTGTCGCAATTCGGCATCAACCAGCTACCCAACCCACCACAGCGCGAGGCCTGGCAAGTATTTGCAGCTCAATTCAAAAGTGTTTTGATTCTGATTTTGGCAGCTGCATCAGGACTGTCAGTACTGATTGGCAATTTCAAGGATGCTGTCGTCATTTTGGCTGTGATGTTGATCAATGCCACGGTCGGGTTTTACCAGGAGTGGCGGGCAGAGCAAAGCCTGCTGGCGCTGAAGGAGATGTTGCCTCTGCGTGCGCGTGTGCGACGCGACGGCCAGAAAATTGACATCGCTGCCACTGACCTGGTCCCCGGCGATGTTGTGCTGCTGGAGGCAGGAGATTCTGTACCCGCAGACGGACGGCTTTGTTTTGCAGCAGGTCTTGAAGTAGATGAATCAGCGCTAACAGGTGAATCACAACCAGCAGCCAAGCAAAGTGATGCGCTATACAGCCTTGACGCTGTAACGGCAGACCGCAGCAACATGGTTTACCTCAATACGCTGGTAACCCGAGGTCGGGCTGAAGTCATCGTGACCCATACGGGTGTACGAACAGAGATGGGAAAGTTGTCATTGGCACTGGCTGCCGCAACCGAGGCACCAACTCCCCTGCAAATTCAACTTGACCAACTCGGCAAGCGACTCGGCGCTATCGCATTGACATTGGTTAGCCTGCTGGCGGTAATTGAATTTTTTCGCGGCACGGCGTTGGCGCATATAGCTGTTGATGCGATAGCACTTGGTGTGGCAGCCATGCCTGAAGGTCTGCCCGTGGTGGTCACAGTGACGCTGGCGCTCGGCATGCGTAACATGGCGCGCCAACATGCCATCGTCAAGCGCCTGGCCAGCGTTGAAACATTGGGTTGCACCACAGTTATTTGCTCGGACAAAACCGGCACTTTGACGCTCAACCAAATGACAGCGTCCAGGTTTTGGTATCAGGATCAAACCTTTACCGTGTCAGGTAATGGATATGAGTCATCCGGCTCAATTTCCAGTGCCACCGCCGCAACTGCGTTGCCAAATCTGGAGCCGCTCATGACAGCGGTTGTCAATTGCAACGACAGTCGGCTTGCCGATGGCAAAGTCATCGGTGACCCAATGGAGGCGGCACTGTTGGTGTTGGCGCACAAAGCCAGCGCACCCTCGGGTCAATTCGCCGAGCGGCGGCCTCGCGTTGCTGAAATTCCGTTTGATGCTTCGCACAAATTTATGGCAACTTTTCATCGGGATGCCACTCGGGCCTTGGTGCAGATATTCACTAAAGGCGCGCCTGATGTTCTGTTGAGTCTTTGCACCCAGGAATTAACCAGCAACGGCACGCAGATGTTAAGTACAGCGACACGTCAGCGCATCCATACGCAATATGAGGTATTTGGGGCGAGCGGTTTGCGTGGACTTCTGGTCGCCTCGCGAACCATTCCAGCGGGTGATTTTGACCCCGCTGCCGACCTGATGGTGTGGATGCAAAACTTGACTTTTACAGGCTTGGTAGGACTGATGGATCCCCCCAGGAAAGAGGCCAAAATTGCGATTGCGCAATGTGCTGATGCCGGCATTGACGTCAAGATGATCACCGGCGACCACCAGGTCACGGCACTCGCCATTGCACATGAATTGGGTTTAAAAGGCAAGGCGATGACAGGCGCAGCATTCGATCAGCTTGCGCCCAATGACTTGCCTGCGGTGATTAAAAACATCGCTGTTTTTGCCCGTGTCACCCCAAACCATAAGGTTGCCATCGTGCGTGCGCTGCAAAAAAATGGCCACGTGGTGGCGATGACAGGCGACGGCGTGAACGACGCACCCGCCTTGAAGTCTGCAGACATCGGGGTGGCCATGGGCAGTGGCACAGCGGTTGCCAAAGCCGCTGCCACCATGGTTCTTACCGATGACAACTTTGCCACCCTGGTCAGCGCCGTCAGGCAAGGCCGCACTCTGTATGACAACATCGTCAAGTTTGTCCGCTTTCAATTGTCCACCACCATTGGCGCAATTTTGACGGTGTTGCTTGCGCCACTGTTGGGGCTGCCAGACCCATTTACTGCGGTACAAATATTGTGGATTGCCATCATCATGGACGGCCCGCCGGCTGTATCACTTGCACTCGACGCTGCCCGCCCTGGCATCATGCATGAGCCGCCGCGTAGCCGTTCCGAGCCATTGTTGACGCTGGCCCGTCTCGGGAAAGTAGCAGCCTATGGCTTGACAATGACCGCAGGAACGCTTGCCGTCATGCATTTCGCTGGCACGCAAGGCATGACCGAGCAGGCGCCAACCCTGGCGTTCACTACATTTGTTCTGTTTCAATTTTTCAATGTTTTCAACTCCCGAGTGGAGCGCGGTACGGCATTCAACCGCTATTTCTTTAAAAACACCATGCTTTGGGCGGCGCTGTGTGGCGTGATTGCGCTCCAAGTCGTCGCCGTTGAATGGCCACCTGCACAGTCATTGTTTGGAACGCAGTCCCTTAGCCCGGCAAATTGGGTTTTAGCCGTGTCTGTTGCGTCTTCAATTTTGCTTCTGGATGAAAGCCGTAAGCTTTTTGTACTGATGCTAAGCCAGCTTAAACCAAGCGCAAAAGTACACCGTCACGCCTGAATCTCGCATATTGGAACGCCTGACCTGCGCGGTTTGGAAGCGGGCATTGGCGCGCGGCAAGGAGTTGCTGATTGAAGCCGGTGTACTTTTGCGAAAAGTTTAGCCTCGGCCTAGATGGCTAAGTAGTTACTCCTGCGGCACAGCTACCGAGCCCCCGAAGCGACAGCAAACGCGGCCTGTCAAGCTTTTCGCCATTTATTGATCAATATCAATACACACACCACTGCATTTGAACAAACTGAGCTTGTCGGGGTTGAGGTACCTGCCGCACACGTTGAAAACTTTAAAGGAACAAAAATGCGAGTTTTATTGGCAGCTGACGGCAGCAAATACACTAAAAAAGCGCTGGCTTTCTTAGTGAATCATGAAAGTCTTGTCAACACCAGCGATGAACTGTTCGTTTTGAATGTACAGCTTCAGGTCCCGAGTCGTGTCAAAAGCATGTTGGGCTCAGCCGAGGTTGCTGCGTACCACCGCGAAGAAGGGGACAAGGTGCTTGACCCGATAAAAAAGTTTCTTGACAAACATGCTCTGAATTACCGCTGTGCGGCTGTGGTGGGCCATCCGGTTGAAGAAATACTGAAAGCAGCGGCAAAAGAAAAATCGCATTTGATTGTGATGGGCACACGCGGACATGGACTGATTGGCCGGACTTTGATTGGCAGTATCGCGCAGCGCGTGGTCTCCGATTGCGACATACCTGTACTGCTGGTGAAGTAATTTACACAATTTAATTAAAAGGCTTTCACCATGAAAATTTTATTTGCCGCTGATGGAAGCACCTTTACCAAGAAGGCGTTGGATTTTTTAGTGCGTAGCAAAAACCTGCTGGGCAGCGGTGATGAGTTGGTAGTGCTGCACGTACAGGACGTCATTTCAGCTTTGGTTGAGAAAAAACTGGGCTCAGCTGAGGTCACCGCCTACCAGGCAAAGCAGGCTGATGCGATCCTCAAACCGATAAAGAAATTTTTGGACAAGCACGAGGTCAAGTACCGCTGCGTTTGGGTTGCCGGTGCGGCTGCAGGTCAGATCATTGCGGTGAGTAAACGTGAACGCGTACAAATGATCGTCATGGGCGCGCACGGGCATGGCCTGCTGAGCCGAATGTTCATGGGCAGCGTGGCGCAGCGCGTCCTGGCTGAAAGCGAAATTCCGACTTTGCTGGTGAAGTAGCCCGTAGCACCACAGCACACATCAACTTTTTGTTAAAGGAGCCGTGACCATGTACCGACGAATTCTGGTAGCCGTAGACGGCAGCGTCACTTCAAACAAAGCACTTTCTGCTGCTTTGGAAATGGCCAGTTATTCAGGCGGCCGGTCGGTTATCCGGTTGATACATGTGGTGGACGAAATGGCCTATTTCACAGGTCTGGACCCCTACGCGGGCCAGTCGTATTCAGTCATTGGCGTGATGCGGGAAGCAGGCGAAAAAATTCTTCTCGAAGGTCTGGCGATTGTTCAATCCGCCGGCGCACAAGCCGACACGGTGCTGGTAGACCATCTTGGCGCGCACCTTGCGGAAGCCGTTACCGCAGAAGCCAAAACATGGGATGCCAGTCTGGTCGTGGTGGGCACGCACGGCAGACGTGGCATAAGACGAATGCTGCTAGGAAGTGGCGCAGAGCAGATTATTCGCTTGGCATCTTGTCCTGTGCTGGTCATACGAAGTGAACAAGACACTTGATATCACCTCAACCCTTGTGCCACAGCCACAGCCATCGGATGCTGCTTCAGTCAAACAGGTTCTAGTGCATCGTACCCAGCTCAAGATAGGTGCTGCGCTGCTGTTGCTGATGCTGCTGGCGCTGTATTTTTTTCGCAATGTCCTGTTGGGTACACCGACAACCGTATACGTCGCTACCAGCGGCGAGCTGGTGCAAAGCGTCGTAGCCAGTGGCCGGGTGATTTCTCCGCAGCGTGTAACGGTGGCGCTGCAAGGTTCTGGGCGCGTGTCGCGGGTTGCTGTTGCTGAAGGCCAAACCGTTGAGCTTGGGCAACTGTTGATCGAGCTGGACAACAGCGATAACCAAGCCAGCCTAGCGCAATCGGCGGCTGCGGTCGCCCAGGCGCAGGCCAAACTACAGCAACTGAGCGAACTCAACCAGCCAATAGCACTGCAAACGCTTGCGCAAGCTCAGGTTACGGCGCTGCAAGCACGCAAGACACTTGATCGCAACCGTGATTTGGTGGCTAAAGGTTTTATCAGCCAAGCCGCAGTAGATGATGCCCAGCGCGCAGTTGATGTGGCTACAAGCCAAGTCCTAAGTGCCCAAGCGCAAGTTAAAACCAATACCGCTGACGGCAGCGATGCTGCATTGGCCAGAGCTGCGTTAGCACAAGCCGTGGCGGGCGAGCAACTGGCGCGCGTCAAGCTGGCGCAAGGCTTGGTCTTTGCGCCGAGCAGCGGCGTGCTTATTTCGCGTACCGTTGAAGTCGGCGACATCGCGCAGCCAGGCAAGGCCTTGATGGTGTTGGCAACCAGCGGACAAACCCAGATTTTGATTCAGATTGATGAAAAGAATCTGTCAAATATTGCGCTAGGGCAAAAAGCCTACGCATCTGCCGATGCCTTTGCAAGCCAGCGGTTTGATGCAGTGGTGGGCTATATCAACCCCGGGGTAGACGCTGCACGCGGCTCGGTCGAGGTCAAGCTCAATATCCCGAATCCGCCCGCTTACTTGCGCCAGGATATGACTGTTTCTGTTGACGTCGAAACAGCTCGACGCACTGCAACGGTGGTAATAGCCACCAGCACCCTGCAAGATGCGGCAACCGATAGACCCTGGGTTTTGGTGGTGCGGGATAAGCATGCTGTCAAGCAGTTCGTCACGCTGGGCCTGTTGGGTGATACGCGGGTTGAAGTGCTGCAAGGCATCGCAAAGGACGAAGGCGTTATCCCCAAGTCAAAACTCGGCGTCAAAGCTGGCCAGCGAGTTCGCGCGCGGGTAGAGGCTGTGCCCCAGCCAACCACCCCACGTGCAGCTGGCAAACGGCCCATGGAACCATAAAGCTCTTGCCATGAACCCGTTGCTCCCGTTCGAGTGGGTGCTGGCCACGCGTTTTTTACGCGAAGGCATGTTGCAAACCTTGTTCATTATTTCAGGCGTAGCACTCGGCGTGTCGGTGATCGTCTTCATGTCGGCGTTGCTGACGGGCTTGCAAGGCAGCATTTTCAAGACTTTGCTGGACTATCAAGCACAAATTGTCATTTCACCACCCGACGAAGCACCACGCCCGTTGAGGAGCGGTGAGGCTACAGAATTTGCCACGCTGGTTCAACCCAGAGCGCAGCGCCCACGCTCCATCGACCAATGGCAAAAAGTGCGCGACGTGACACTGGCCATCCCGGGCGTTTTGGTAGTCGCCCCAGTGGTGGATGGCGCAGCCTTTATCTTGCGTGGTGATGCCAATACCGGCGTGTCCATGCGCGGTATTGAGCCCGAAAATTACCTGCGGCTGATCGCTTTGAAGGAAAAAATTATTTCGGGCAAAGCCGACTTGGGCGGCACAGATATCGTCATCGGAAGCAAACTGGCTACTGACTTGGGCGTATCAACCGGTGACAAGCTGACGCTACAAGCAGCGTCGGGCGTATCCACCGTGCTGTTTGTGTCGGGCATTTTTGACTTTGGCAACCAGGGTCGAAACACCGGCAGCGTGTATGTAGCGCTACGCACAGCACAAAGCTTGTTGGCGCTGCCTGGCAGTGTGACCAGCCTGCAGCTCAAGGTAGCCGCTCCGTTTGATGCTGAAGCGCTGGCGCAGCAAATCGAGGCGCAACCCGGCATCAAGGTGGAGAGCTGGATCAAAACCAATGCAGAGTTTTTCAAAGCACTGTCTGGCCAAACCATGTCATTTTTTGTGATTCGCCTGTTTGTTGGTCTGACCGCTGCATTGGGCATTGCCAGCGTGCTAGTGGTATCGGTGGTGCAAAAGTCCAAAGAAATTGGTATTTTGCGGGCCACGGGCACCACGCGCGGCCAGATACTTGGCGTTTTTTTATTGCAGGGTGCCATTTTGGGTTTGCTGGGCTCGCTGTTTGGCTCGCTCATGGGTTGGCTTTTTTTGATGGCCTGGCGCGGCTTTGCAGTCAACGATGAGGGTGTGCCGTTTTTTACGCTGGAAGCCGGACTTGGCCTGTACCTGGCGGTGGCTGCGGGTGCCACCCTGGTCGGCACACTGTCAGCATTGTTCCCGGCACAGCGAGCGGCGCGGCTGGATCCTGCGGTGGCTATTCGTGGATAGCGCAAAAACCCAACCAGTGGGCAAACCAACACTGCGGCTTGAGGGGATCCGCAAGTCCTATGGTGCCGGCACGGCGCACGTCATGGAAGTGCTGCACGGTGTTGACCTGACGTTGGCACGCGGTGAATTTGCAGCGCTGATTGGCCCCTCAGGCTCAGGCAAAAGCACTCTGCTCAACATCATTGGCTTACTGGACAAGCCCTCGGCTGGCAGACTTTTTCTAACTGGGCAAGAAGCCGAAAATCTGCCCGACAAAGCGTTGACCCGCTTGAGAGGCGACGCGATTGGTTTTGTGTTTCAGTTCCATAACCTGCTGCCCGCCTTTACCGCGGTAGAAAATGTCATGCTGCCCCTACTGGCCATGCGCGGTAAGCCAGACGCTGAGATGCGCCAGCGTGCTGAAGAGCTGATTGACAAAGTTGGCTTAAAACCTTGGGGGCATCACTTGGCCAATGATTTGTCAGGTGGCCAGCAACAGCGTGTAGCGATTGCGCGGGCACTGGTGATGCAACCCGCACTGGTGCTGGCCGATGAGCCAACAGGCAATCTGGACACAAAGTCAGCCGACACGATTTTTGACCTGATGCGCGAGGTTAGCCAGACCAGTGGCACGACATTTTTAATCGTCACCCATGACCCGCGCCTGGCCAAGCGCTGCGACAGAATTATTGAGCTTGTAGACGGGCGGATTGATTCAGACAAACCCAACGCGGCGACGCGCATCGGCCCAACGTAACTACAGCAACCCTGCATTCCGTTGGCCATATACCTGAAGGCGCACCTTTGAATAAGATTCTTGTTTTTGGCGCTGGCGTCCTTGGCAGCTTGTATGCCGCTCGCCTCCAGCAATCAGGTCGAGACGTCACAATCCTTGCCCGAAAGACGCGATTTAAGGACATCAGGGAACACGGCATTGTCCTGGAGCATGCCTTAACTGGCAAAAAAGAGCTCGTGGCGCTACCAGTCGTCGAGCACTTGCATGAGAACGATGCTTACGACTTGATCGTGGTGCTGGTCAGGAAGAACCAGGTAGCTTCGACCCTGCCCACATTGGCCGCCAACAAAGCCACGCCGAACATCCTTTTTATGGTGAATAACCCTTCTGGTTATGCAGTTTGGGCTAACGCAGTCGGACCAGAACGACTTGTATTAGGCTTTGCAGGCGCTGGTGGTACGCGGGTTGGCAATGTTGTGCGCTATGTGGTGGTCTCCCGCTTTCTCCAGCCCACCACGTTTGGAGAACTCGACGGTTCTACCTCTTCGCGTCTAAAGGAAATCATGCAGATTTTCAGTCGCGCAGGGTTCCCAACTGCATCAACTCCCGAAATGGATGCTTGGCAGAAAACCCATGTTGCGTGGATCAGTCCGCTCGCCAACGCGCTTTACAAAGTCAATTGCGACAACCATCTGCTGGCACGCAGCCCTGAGGTTCTGAGGCTGGTAGTACAGGCTGTGCACGAGGGGTTTAACGTACTGCGCGCGTTGGGAATACCCATCACCCCAGCCAAGCTGCGGCTGTGGGAATGGATTCCTGAAGGTGTATTGGTTCGCTTTCTGATGCTGTTGGCTGACACCGCCTATTTCAGGACAGCCGCAGTTGAACATACAGCTGCCGCATTTGATGAGATGTGGCAGATTGCTGAAGAATTCAGGTCACTCACATTGTCCACAGCCGTGGCGACACCCGCAATCGATAGACTGCGGTCATACATCCCTCACCCAACCAGTATGGTGAGTGCACATAAAAATTAGCGTTAGACGCGAGTCTTGATATTGATCAAGGGATTGCAGACCGTAACGGCGTAAAAAGGGTGATGTTCAAGTCACAAGTAGGCAGCCGCACAAGACATCGCTTAGCTATTCGAAGGTCACCTCCTGACCGACCCGGCGCACAGTACCCATGACTGGCTCTACCCTCTTGCTTTACGTCAGCGCTGCAATTATTTTGCAGGCACTGATGCTTGGGGGGGCTAGCTTGCGGCGGTACAGGGCAGCGGCTCAACCCGACATGGCCAGCAGACAAATAACAACGCCGCATGTCTCGGCTGCCGCATGGGCTGGCTGGCGTGAATTTCGGGTAACGCGACGGGTTTATGAAGACACAAAACACAGCCAGTGTTCGTTTTATCTGGAGCCGGTTGATGGCGTGCGCTTGCCAGCGTTCAAACCGGGTCAATTCCTGACTTTTCAACTTGATTCATCAACCGAGACTTTGACCCGCTGCTATTCGCTGTCAGACAGACCATCAGCCAAACATTACCGAGTCACCATCAAACGCCAGAGCGTTTCGCCCAGTCAATCTGCAGTACTGCTTGGCCTGGCTTCCAATCATTTTCACAACTCAGTAAAGCCAGGTGACATTCTGCGAGTAAGGGCACCAGCAGGCGCATTTTTTGTAGACCCGAGCCCAGCGCATGACATCGTCCTAATCGCTGGCGGGATTGGCATCACGCCCATGCTCAGCATGCTGCTGTGGTGTGTGGACGAGCAACCGATGCGCGGCATCTATCTGTATTACGGCTTGTGCGGTGGTGACGAACACATTTTCAAATCACAACTCGCACAACTAGCCGCTACACACCCCAACTTTCACCTGACAGTGGCATACAGCCAGCCAGGACCAGATGATGTACCTGGTAGCGACTTTCAGCACCATGGCCGTGTAGATCTGGATCTAATTAAAAGCACCCTGCCGCATGGACGCCACCAGTTTTACATCTGCGGCCCTGCATCCATGATGGAAAGCCTTGTCCCTGCACTGGGCACGTGGGGAGTGGAGCTTGCAGACATTCACTTCGAGGCGTTCGGCCCCGCATCTGTGCGCAGCGTAAATAACAACTCAGATAGTCCGCAGCTTGTGAACGAAGGCGTTGGTGCTCAGAATTTTGAGGTTCATTTTTTTCAATCAGCGCGTACCGTTTTGTGGGGCACTGCTTCAGGAACGCTGCTTGACTTCGCTGAAAAAAACGGCATCAGCGTTGACTCTGGCTGCCGCGCAGGCAGTTGCGGCGCGTGCGAGACAAAACTGATTGCTGGCAGTGTTCGCTACGCTGACAAGCCAGACTACGACTTCGCGACGGGCAATTGCCTGTTGTGTGTTGGTAGGCCGACAACCGACGTGGTGTTGGCCGCATGACCTCACTGAAAGCCCAGCTGATGCTCCGCGAGGTGCTGCCTTTTGCGTTTTCGCTGGCAGCGCTGGGCGTATTGGCTTTGTTGCTGGATGCGCTGTTGCATGTGTATAACGCGGTCTGGTTAGGGCGGTACCTGGGCATTCTAGGTACGCTGCTCATCACCTGTTCCTTTTGGTATTCGCTGCGCAAACGCAAGCTGGTTAAAAGCGGCAACCTGACAAAACTGATGCATCTGCATGAGCGTATGGCGTGGCTCGGCTCGTTGCTGGTGCTGGTGCATGCGGGTATCCACTTCAATTCTATTTTGGGCTGGCTGGCAGTCTGGGCCATGCTGGTCAACGTAGTAAGCGGGCTGACGGGCAAGTTCCTGCTGGAAAGCTCACGCAAAAGAATGGCTTTGTCGCGCGAAAAAATGCAGCAGCAAGGCTTGAGCTTTGAGAAACTTGAAGAGCAACTGTACTGGGATAGCTTGACCTTTGATGTGGTCAAGAAATGGCGGGTGATTCATATCCCCATCACGCTGGCCTTTGCCGTGCTGGCTATTGGTCACATTGTTTCCATTTTTCTGTTTTGGGGGTGGAAATGAAGCGCGGCTGGATTTTGGCGATTATTGGAATCAACCTGCTGGCTCTTGCAGCGCTGGCGTTCAAGTATCCAAACTTGATGGTGGCGCCAGGGCCAGTGGTCAAAGCGCACGCAGCCCTTGCTACCGACTGCTTCGCCTGCCATGTACCGCTGCGCGGTGCATCTGCCGAGTTGTGTGTCGGCTGCCACGCGGTCAACGACATTGGCCTGCGCACCAGTCTGGGCCAACCAATTGTTAAAGCAAAGGCGAAAGTGGCTTTTCACCAGCAGCTGCAAGAAACAAATTGCATGGCCTGCCACACCGAACACACCGGCCCAAGGCTGGTACACCAAAGCCGAAAAACTTTTTCACATGCCTTGCTGCTGCCTGCAACCCAGCAGCGCTGCGAAAGCTGCCACAAGCCGCCCACTGACGCCATGCACCGCCAGATTTTTGGCAACTGCGCGCAATGCCATACCTCAACAAAATGGAAACCGGCAAAGTTTGACCATGCAAAACTGTTTTTACTGGACGGCGACCACAACGTCAGCTGCGTGACCTGTCACACCGGCAACGACTACAGCAAGTACACCTGCTACGGATGCCACGAGCATCGACCTGAAAAAATCAGGGCGAAGCACCTGGAAGAAGGTATCCGGAACTTTGAGAACTGCGTCAAATGCCATCGCAGCGCTGACGCTGAACCGGAAGAAAAAGGATCGCGCAAAAATAAAAACCGGGACTGACTGCATGCTGAGCCTTTATCAGCGCAAAGTCGGAGCGATGCCCTACAGACAGTAACTACTGAACGATAAAACATCAATTCAAGAAACTGTGAATTTCATCACCCATAAGGCAGACCATGACAACATTCATTCATCGATTTGTAACAGTGATTGCGCTGGCTGGTTGCAGCTCGCTTGTCTATTCGCAGGTCGTACCCGCCCAGACGCGGGGTGAGTTGCTCTACAGCACCCATTGCGTGACCTGCCACACCACGCAAATACATTGGCGCAACGACAGACAGGCTTTCGATTGGGACAGCCTGAAATTTCAGGTTCGCCGCTGGCAAGGTATGACGGGTTTGGCCTGGAGCGAGGCTGATATTGCCGAGGTGTCCCGTTATTTGAACGAAACCATCTACCACTACCCGCAGCTTAATGACCGCGTAGGCCTGACGTCGGGCATTAACGTGCAGTCAACACCACGAAAGTAGGCGATGTCAAAACGAATCCTTTTAATTCAAGGTCACCCTGATGCAAGCCGGCAGCATTTGGGTCATGCGCTCGCTGACAGTTACGCACTTGGCGCAGAAGGTGCAGGTCATATCATTCGACGCATCACATTGGCTGAGTTGGAAATTCCACCACTGCGCAGTCAGCACGAGTGGGAAAAAGGCCAACTGCCCACCAGCTTGAAGCAACCACAAGCCGATATTGGCTGGGCTGAACACATCGTCTTTTTCTTTCCGCTTTGGCTCGGGGACATGCCGGCATTGGTTAAAGGTTTTTTGGAGCAGGTGGCACGCCCCGGCTTTGCTTTTACCCGCGAAGCAGGTGGAAATCCGTGGGGCAAAAAAGGCCTGACCGGGCGCTCAGCTCGGGTCGTGGTCACGATGGGGATGCCAGCGCTGGTGTACCACTGGTACTTTCGTGCCCACAGCATCAAGTCGCTGGAGCGCAACATATTGGGCTTT